>NZ_JAGPYL010000038.1:0-48529 GCF_018070095.1 Micromonospora sp. U56 | reverse complement strand
CGGCACGACGGCCGGCAGGGCGCGGGCGGCGGGCGGCACGACGGCCGGCAGGGCGCGGGCGGCGGGCGGCACGACGGCCGGCAGGGCGCGGGCGGCGGGCGGGCGGCGGGCGGCGCGCGGGCGAGCGGCGAGCGGACGGACGGCGACAGGGGGCATGGACCTGATCGAGCGACATGCCTGTCAGGCATATTTATGACTCCCAGGCATACCGCTGAGAAGGGTCATGCCTCGGGCGGCGCGACACGCCGGGGCAGCGCCGTGGTGTCGGGCTGCCCGGCGGGCGCCGAGGCCGGCGAGGAGGGCGCGAACGGCCCGGGCGTCGCACCACGCGGCACGACCGGAGCGGTCGACCGGCGGTGCCGACGCAGCAGCCACGGCAGCCACGGCAGGACGCCGACCAGCACCAGCAGCGAGAGCAGCGGCAGCCGCCACCATCGCCAGACCGTGGCCGGGGGCGGGTCCGGCGGCGCGGACACCCACGGCCGGGCCGTCTTCGACCAGGCCAGGAAGGCATCCCCGACCGGCAGGACACCGAAGGCGTACCGCTTGGTGTGCGGGGTGTTCAGGGGCAGGCCGACCAGTTCGCCGTAGTTGGCGAGCGATCCGGCCAGCGCGTATCACCCTGCGCCTGCGCGGCACCCAGGGTGACCACGGTGACCGACAGGCTCACCCCGAGCAGCAGCGGGCCTGAGTCGACGTCGGCCGGCCCGTCGAGTCCGCGCGGGTACTCGCGGACGGCCGGGCCGAGCCCCAGCGGCGACACAACGAACAGCTCCCGGAACCGTAGGTACTGCGCGCGGGCGAAGGCCGGGTCGATCTCCGCCAGGAAGCGCTGGATGACGCTCTGCGAGGTCCCCCGGGCCACCTCGGCCGGAGCTCCGCTGACCAGATCCACGCGGTGCGGCAGCAGGCCGGTCCGCGGATCCAGCCGCTGGCGTACGCCGTCCAGCCAGCGCCGGACCGTCGGGTCGAAGCGGGCCGGCAGCAGCGTGTCGTGCAGGCGCAGCGAGGCGACCGCCACCGTCGAGTCGACCGGCCACGCCTGCCCCGGATACGCGGCCAGGTACGGGGAGGCCGACGCGTCGAAGGCGTCGGCGAGGACGGTCGAGGCGTCGGCGAAGCGGGCGACCTCGGCCGGGCCGCGGCGCTGCGCCGGTTGCAGGGCGAGCACGCCGCCGCGCAGCCAGTTCGTCCAACCCTGGTAGAAGACTCCGTACCCGGGGGTCAGGTCGGGGCTGAACGGGGCGCGGCCGGCCGGCGACTCCAGCCGCTGAACCCAGCGGGCCTCCCGCAGCGCCTCGTCCCGCCGGTCCGGCGGCTGCCGCAGACCACTCTCGACCCGGGCCAGGCCGTACAGCACGTGCGCGAAGTACCACCCCTCGGGGAAGAGCGCCTGGGCGTCCTCCCCCGCGCCGTCGTCCAGCGCGGCGCGCAGGAAGGTCAGCTGCCGGGCCACCCCGGGCGGTTCGGCGGCGATGCCGGCGGTGGCGGGGGCGACGAGGCGTACCACCCCGAGCAGAGCGGCGAGGCTCACCAGCGCCGCCACGACCGCGGCCGTCCGCCGCACGATCATCACGGGCACAGCGTGCCGCAGACGATCAAGGGGCTACAGCCGCAGCAGCATCCGGGTGTTGCCGAGCGTGTTCGGCTTGACCCGCTCCAGGTCCAGGAACTCCGCGACACCCTCGTCGTACGAGCGCAGCAGCTGCTCGTAGACCGGCTGCGGCACCGGCGCCCCGTCGATCTCGGTGAAGCCGAACGCGCCGAAGAACCGGGTCTCGAAGGTGAGCACGAAGATCCGCGCGACGCCCAGCTCCCGGGCGGCGTCGATCAGCTCGCCCACGATCCGATGACCGATCTTGCGGCCCCGGCACACCGGGTCCACCGCCACCGTCCGGATCTCGGCCAGGTCCTCCCACATCACGTGCAGCGCGCCGCAGCCGACCAGGGTGCCGTCGCCGGTCACCGCGACCCGGAACTCCTGCACGTCCTCGTAGAGGGTGACCGTGGCCTTGCTCAACAGCCGCCGGTCGTCGGTGTACGTGTCGACCAGCCGCCGGATGCCCCGCACGTCACCGGTGCGCGCCCGGCGTACGACGATCTCGTCGGCGGCGCTCATCTCACTCCGCCGGCACGTCCACGCACGGCCCGGCCGCCCACCACTTCTCCACCAGCGCCAGCGTCTCGTCGCCGAACGGGTTGACCCCCGGCCCGGCGCCGAGCGCGTGCCCCAGGTGCACGTGCAGGCACTTCACCCGGCCCGGCATCCCGCCGGCGGAGATGCCGGCGATCTCCGGCACCTGGCCGATCGCCTCCCGCCGGGCGAGGTAGTCCTCGTGCGCCGCGCGGTAGTGGGCGGCCAACTCCGGGTCCTCGGCGAGGCGGTCGGCCATCTCCTTCATCAGCCCGGCCGACTCCAGCCGGCTGCACGCCGCCGTCGCGCGGGGGCAGGTCAGGTAGAACAGCGTCGGGAAGGGCGTGCCGTCGGCCAGCCGCGGCGTCGTCTCCACCACGTCGGGCAGCCCGCACGGGCACCGGTGGGCCACCGCCCGGGTGCCGCGCGGCGGGCGTCCGAGCTGCGCGGCCACCGCGGCCAGGTCGGCCTCGGTGGCCGGTTCCCGCTGCGGCAGGGGTACGGAGTCCGCCGCCGGCTCCTGCGGTGGTACGACAGTCACGGTGCCCATCTCTCGTTCGGTGCTCGGGTGGTGCTCACTGAGCGGGGCGCTCGCCGTTCGCCGCCCGCACGCTCGACCAGAGCGTGTCGTACCAGGGGTCGGGGGTCTTCGGCGGGACCGGCGGCCGGCCGGAGTTGGCGTCCCGGGCCGCGCCCTCCGGGTCGTTCAGCACGATCACCGGCGTCTCGCCCGGCCGGACCATGTAGAACCGTTCCCTGGCCTTGATCTCGATGTACGCCGGGTCCTGCCACTTCGCCGCCTCGGCCGACAGCTTCGAGATCTCCTGCCGCTGGGCGGCCTGCGAGCGTTCCAACCGCTCGATGTCCACCTGCTGGTCGAGGTAGACCCGGACCGGATAGGTGTAGGCCAGGGCGAGCGCGATCAGCACCGCGAAGAGCACGGTGGCCCGCCCGGTGAAGCGTCGGGGGTGGGGTGCGGTGAGCCGCTTGATGGTGCCGCCGGCCGCCGTCCGCCGGGCGGCGGCGGGACGGCTCGCGGAGCGTACGCCCTCGGCGCCCCGCGTCCGGCCGGCGGCCGCCCGCGGCTCGGCACGGACCCCGCCGTCGCGCACGGTCGGCCGGGCGCCACGGGCCCCGCCCGGCCGACCGGTCGGTCGACGGGCGGGGCGCTGACCGCCCGGTGTGCGGCGCTGCTGCATCGTCACACCCCTCCCCGAGGCTCAGCGGGTCAGGCCGAACGGTAACGCGGGAACGCGCCCGCGCCGGCGTACCGCGCCGCGTCGGCCAGTTCCTCCTCGATCCGCAGGAGCTGGTTGTACTTGGCCACCCGGTCGGAGCGGGCCGGGGCGCCGGTCTTGATCTGGCCGCAGCCGGTGGCGACGGCCAGGTCGGCGATGGTGGTGTCCTCGGTCTCGCCGGAGCGGTGGCTCATCATGCACTTGAAGCCGGCCCGGTGGGCCAGGTCCACCGCGTCCAGGGTCTCGGTCAGCGAACCGATCTGGTTGACCTTGACCAGCACCGCGTTGGCGGCGTTCTCGGCGATGCCCCGGGCGATGCGCTGCGGGTTGGTCACGAAGAGGTCGTCGCCGACGATCTGGATCCGGTCGCCGATCGCCGCGGTCAGGGTCGCCCAGCCGCTCCAGTCGTCCTCCGACAGCGGGTCCTCGATGGAGACGATCGGGTAGTCGCCGATGAGCTTGGTGTAGTAGTTGCTCATCTCCTCGGCGGACTTCGCGCTGCCCTCGAAGGTGTAGGTGCCGTTGTCGAAGAACTCGGTGGCGGCCACGTCGAGCGCGAAGACGATGTCGGTGCCGAGCCGGTAGCCGGCCTTCTCCACCGCCTCGGCGATCAGGTCCAGCGCGGCGGCGTTGGTCGGCAGGTTCGGGGCGAAGCCGCCCTCGTCGCCGAGGCCGGTGGAGAGGTCCTTCTTCTTCAGCACCGACTTCAGCGCGTGGTAGACCTCGGTGCCGGAGCGCAGCGCCTCGCGGAAGCTGGGCGCGCCGATCGGCGCGATCATGAACTCCTGGATGTCGACGTTGGAGTCGGCGTGCGCCCCACCGTTGAGGATGTTCATCATCGGCACCGGCAGCAGGTGGGCGTTCGGACCGCCCAGGTAGCGGAAGAGGCTCAGCTCGGCGCTGCCGGCGGCGGCCTTCGCCACCGCCAGGGAGACGCCCAGGATGGCGTTGGCGCCCAGCTCGGCCTTGTTGTCCGTGCCGTCGAGGTCGAGCATCTTCTGGTCGATCAGCCGCTGCTCGCTCGCCTCGTAGCCGATGAGCTGGTCGACGATCTTGTCCTCGATGTTGGCGACCGCGTTCTCGACGCCCTTGCCCTGGTAGCGGTCGGAGTCACCGTCGCGCAGCTCGATCGCCTCGAAGGCGCCGGTGGAGGCGCCGGAGGGCACCGCGGCGCGGGCGATCGTGCCGTCGTCGAGCCCGACCTCGACCTCGACCGTCGGGTTGCCCCGCGAGTCGAGAATCTCCCGGGCGACGATTCCCTCGATGGTTGCCACTGAGTCGCTCCTCGTTCGTGTGTGCGAATCCGGTATGGGCCGCGACGGTGCGGCTGGGGCAGCTGTTGAACGCAGCGTATCGGGCGACGGCCGGCCGCACGTCGTCGCCCGCCGTTCGTACCGCGCCCCGGATCCCCACCGGCACGCGGGGTGAGACGGACATTCCCGGATTCTCGGGCGTCAACCGGCAACGGGTTTGCGTCGGGTGGACCCGATCGACCACGCTGGTCGCCATGCCCGCCGTATCGACCACCCTCCGCGTGCTGGCCGTGTCGGTCGCCGCGTCGCTCACGGTGACCGGATGCCAGACCCTGGACGACGCCGGCCGGGCGCTGGGCCGGGCCGACCTGGTCAACGACCTGGCCGCCCGGATGGACGGCGCGCTGACCGGCACCTGGGCCGCGGACTACCGGTTCGCCGGCGGACGGACGGCCTCGATCGCGCAGACGCAGGAACCGCTGCGCTCCGCCTACACCTGGCCGGACGGCAAGATCACGGTGACCCAGGAGGCGGTCACCCGGTGCGAGAACTCCGCCGGCCGGACCGCCTGCACCGTGCTGCCGCCCGAGCTGACCGCCGGGAAGCCGTCGGTGGTCGTCTACACCGAGGCGGACAAGCGGGGCCTGGTCACCCCGCCGGCCGTGATGGCGCTGCTCACCGAGGCCGCCCTCGACCCGGACGCCCAGGTCACCCAGAGCGACACCACGGTCGCCGGCCACCACGCCACCTGCGTCGACGTGCGGCGCTCGGCCGGCGACTTCACCACCTGCGTCACCACCGAGGGGCTGCTGGGCAGCTTCACCGGCACCCTCGACGGCACCCCGACCGAGCTGACGTTGACCCGCTACACCGAGACGGTCGAGGCAGCCGCCTTCGCCGTGCCGCCGGGTGCGGGTGTGGTGGACCGCCGACCGGCCACCTCGTGACCGAGCCGCCCCCCGGCCTCCCCGCCGAACGGGCGTCCGCGGCCGGAGCGCCCGCCCGGAACGCCGACCCAACCGCCCTCGGGGCGTCCGCAGCCGGGGAACCGGTGCCACCCGCCGCGTCGGCGACGCCCGTTCGCGGCGGGTTCCTCCCCGGGGCGGACCGCACCGCCGCGCCGGCGCCGGACGACCTGGCCCTGCCGGTCTCCGGTCGCCGGGTGCTCACCCGCGCCGACGGGCGGTTCGCCCACGTCGGCGAGCTGCCGGCCGACACCGACTGGGTACCGGTCGGCACGCTGGACGGCGTACCGGCCTGGGCGACCGACGTGGCCGAGGCCGCGGAGGCGTGGGGACGCTGGCGCAGCTGGCGGTCGCTCGCCGCCGAGCTGCCGGAGCCGTTCGCCACGGCGGCCGGGCGGGCGCTGGCGGTGGTCACCTGGCGGCGTACCCACCGGTGGTGCGGGGCGTGCCGGGCCGAACTGGCCGACGTGCCCGGCGAGACGGCCCGCCGGTGCCCCGGCTGCGACCTGTACGTGCCGATGCGGCTCTCCGCGGCCGTGCTCACCGCGATCACCCGCCCCGGCCCGGCCGGCGGCCCCGACGAGCTGCTGCTGGTGCGGCACGCGTACGGGCCGACGGAGCTGTGGGCGCTGGTCGCCGGGTTCGTCGAGGCCGGCGAGACGCTGGAGGCGGCGGTACGCCGGGAGGTCGACGAGGAGGTCGGGCTGGCCGTCGACCGGGTGGCCTACTTCGGCAGCCAGCCGTGGGCGATGTCCGGGCCGGGGACGCTGCTGACCGGGTTCACCGCCACCGTTGCCGACCCGTCCGCCGAACCGGTGGTGGACGGGCGGGAGCTGACCGAGGCGCGCTGGTTCCCGGTGGACGCGCTGCCGGCGGAGCTGCCACCGGCGTACTCCATCTCGCGCTGGCTGATCGACGCGGCGGTGACCGTCGGGCGGCGCTGAGCCGGGTCAGACGCCGAGCAGGGTGCGCAGGTGGCGCGGCGGCGGGCAGTCGTGCGCGAGCATCGCGTCGTGCCAGTCGCGCACCGACACCCCGGCGGGGCGCGCCGCGGCGATGTCGGCGATCTCGCTGTAGCCCACGAAGTACGTGGAGAGCTGGGTGGAGGTCAGCAGCGCCCGCCGCCACTTGCCGGCCGCCTCGCCCTCCTCCTGGAAGCCGCGCCCGGTCATCAGCGCCATCGCCTCCGCCTCGGGCAGGTCCTCGCAGTGCACCAACTGGTCCAGCAGCGCGTTGATGGTCATCCGCAGCTGCATCTTGAGCTGCTGCAACCGCACCGGCAGGCCACCGAAGCCGAGGCCGGCCATCAGCTCCTCGGTGTAGACCGCCCAGCCTTCGATGAACACGCCGGACTCGGTCAGCGGGCGGACCCGGGTCGGGCCGGCGTACCGGCGGGCGTGCGCGAGCTGGAGGAAGTGGCCGGGCATCGCCTCGTGCACGGTCAGGTTGCGGATCATGTGGTCGTTGTACTCGCGGTAGAACGACTCCACCCGGTGCGCGGGCCAGTCCGCCGGGGTGGGCGAGATGCAGTAGAAGGTGGGCAGCGCCGCCGTCTCCAGCGGGCCGGGCGAGTCGCAGTAGGCGACGGCCACGCCCCGGGCGAACTCGGGCATCTCCTGGATCACGCACGGGTCGTCGACCAGGGTGACCAGGTCACGGCCCCGGACGAAGTCGACCGCCTCGTCCAGGGTGGTCGAGGCGAGGTCCACGATGGAGTGGTTGTCGGGGTGCTCGGCGGCGAGCAGGTCCAGCGCCCGGCGTACCGTGTCGTCGTCGGCCGGGCCGCCGACCAGCTCGACGGCCGCGGCGCGGATCTCCTCGGTGACCCGGTCCAGGTTGGCCCAGGCGCGGCGCTGCACCTCGGCGGCGCCCAGCTCGGTGTCGAGGGTGTGCCACAGCCGCGCCTCCCAGCGCCGCCGCCCCAGCCGGGGGTCGCGCCCCGGCCCGGCGTCGGCCTCGAGGCCGATGCGCAGCCACGCCACGAACTCCTCCAGCGCCGCGATCGCTCCGGTGGCGGCCGGCTCCACCCGGTCGAACATGGCGGGCGCCTGCCCCAGCAGCAGCGGCACCTCGTCGCGGATCAGCGCTGCCGTGCCGGTGAACTGCCCGACCGCCGTCTCGGCGTGGATCCGGGGCATGTCGCGCAGCGTCGCGCGCGCGGTCGCCAGGGCATCGGGTACGGCCGACAGCCGCCCGGCCAGGTAAGTGAGGCGCTCCTCGACCGGGGCGTACGGGCGGGCGAGCACCGCGTGCAGCAGCGGCCCCGGGTTGTGCCGCAGCGGGTCCCACTCGTACCCGCGGATCTCGCCCAGCTCGAACAGCTCCCGGTCGACCAGGGCGCTGAGCAGCGCGTGGTCGACCTGCTCCTCGACGTCCAGCGAATCCGGGTCGAGTTCGGAGAGCGCGTCCGCTGCCTCCTTGAGCATCCCCTGGTCGGCCGCGACCGCGTCCGCCGACAGATCCGGGAGCCGGTCGTCGTACCGGTGGTCACCGGTGGACGTGGCGAGCCCGGGACGGCTCTCCAGCACGGCCTCGACGATCCGCTCGGCCAGCGGCACAAAGGATTCCATCCCCCGACCCTACCGACGCCTGCCCGTCCGTTACCCCCGCCGAAGCAGGTGGCCCGGTCCGGGGGTATCCCCGCACGCAAGGACCTGTTCCCTCTGCCGGTGCGCTCCAACGTTGGTTCCGACGTTGCCGGGCGTCGTCAGGCGGTGCACGACCATGAACGATTCGAGGCTATATACGCGGTGTATACCCTCGGTGTAGTCTGCTGGCATGAGCGTTCCCATCACCCTCCTCGGCCTGCTCGAACGGGAGCCCAGCCATGGTTACGACCTGAAGCGCGAATACGACGCGTACTTCGGCCGCGGTAAGCCGCTGCCGTTCGGCCAGGTCTATTCGACACTCAGCCGACTGGCCCGCGACGGCAAGGTGGTGATCAGCGAGGTTGGCCCGGGCGACGGGCCCGACCGCAAGCGCTACGTCATCACCGACCTGGGCGCGACTGAGGTCGAGCAGTGGCTTACCCAGCCGGTCGAGCCGGAGCCGCATCTGCAGACGGTGCTGTTCGCCAAGGTCGTGCTCGCGCTGATGCTGGACCGCCCCGCCGGCGAATACCTCGACACCCAGCGCAGCGCACACCTGCAGCGGATGCGCGAGCTCACCGAAATCAAGCGCAACGGCAGCCTCGTCGACGCGCTGCTGGCCGATCACGGCCTGTACCACCTGGAGGCGGACCTGCGGTGGATCGAGATGACCGCCGCCCGGCTGGACGCCCTCAAGAAGGAGGTACGGCCATGACCATCGCGGTCGAAGCGCGGAACGTGGTGTTCTCGTTCGGCAGGACTCCCGCGCTGCGGGGCGCCAGCATCGCCGTGGACTCGGGCGAGATCCTCGCCATCATGGGGCCCAGCGGCTCGGGCAAGTCGACGCTGCTGCATTGCCTGGCCGGCATCCTCGTTCCCGACTCCGGCGAGGTCCTGTTCGATGGGGCCCGGGTCGACTCCATGACCGAGGCCGAGCGCAGCGGGCTGCGCCGGGACCGCTTCGGGTTCGTGTTCCAGTTCGGTCAACTCGTCCCGGAGCTCACCGCAGCGGAGAACGTCGCCCTGCCGTTGCTGCTCAGCGGGGTCCGCCGGACGGAGGCGCTGCGGAAGGCGTACGGCTGGTTCGAGCGGCTCGGCCTGGACGGCATGGAACAGCGCCGGTCGGGGGAACTGTCCGGTGGCCAGGCGCAGCGCGTCGCCCTCGCCCGCGGCCTGGTCGCCGGGCCGAAGGTCCTCTTCGCCGACGAGCCGACCGGTGCGCTCGACTCGCTCACCGGTGAGCAGGTCATGGACCTGCTGGTCGCCGCGGCCCGCGAGCAGGGCACCACGGTCATCCTGGTGACCCACGAACCACGGGTCGCCGCGTACGCCGACCGCGAGGTCATCGTCCGCGACGGGCGCGTGAACGCGCCGGATCGGATCGCGTCATGATCGGCTTCGGGCTTCGCCTCGCTGTGGCCGGCGGCCGGGAGGCGCTCACCCGCCTCGTCATCATCGCCGCCGCGGTCGCCGTGGGCGCCGGGCTGCTGCTGGCCACCCTCGCCGGCGTCAACGCCGTCAACGCGCAGCTCACGCGGTACGCATCGCTGTACCCCACCGCGTCCACGGGCGGCACCGCAGATCCGCTGTGGTGGTCGACACGGGACGACTACTTCCACGGCGAGCAGATCATCCGCATCGACGTCGCCGCGACCGGACCCAGCGCGCTCACCCCGATCGGCATTCCGAAGACGCCCGGGCCGGGCGAGTACTACGCCTCGCCGTCGATGCAGCAACTGCTCGCCGCCAACCCCGCCGACCAGCTCAGCGACCGCTACCCCGGACGGAACCTCGGCACGATCGGTCGGGCGGCGCTGGCATCGCCGGACACCCTGCTCGTCATCGTCGGCAGCACCCCCGACACGGTCGCGAAGCTGCCTCAGGCACGGCAGATCTCCAGCGTCGGCGACAACACTCCCGCGCTCCCCGAGACCATGGTGAACCTCATCATGGGCGTGATAGCCGGTGGACTGCTGTTTCCGGTGCTGATCTTCATCGGCACCGCCACCCGGCTCAGCGCCGCCCGCCGGGAGGAGCGGTTCGCCGCGATGCGCCTGGTCGGCGCGACACCGAAACAGATCTCGCTGATCGCGGCGGTCGAGGCGGCCTCGGCGGCCGTCGCCGGCACCGCCCTCGGCTTCGTGCTGTTCTTCGCGTTCCGCGGCCAGCTCGCCGCGATTCCGTTCACCGGCATGCGGTTCTTCACCAATGACATGTCGCTGGGAGTGCTGGACATCCTGGTGGTCGCGCTCGGCGTTCCGGCCAGCGCGGCGCTGGCGGCGCGGGTCTCGCTCCGGCGCGTCCGGATCTCCCCGCTCGGCGTCACCCGGCGGGTCACCCCGCGTCCGCCTCGCGCGTACCGGCTGATCCCGCTCGTGCTCGGCGTCGCCGTGCTGGTATTCGCCCTCGTCTACCGGCCCCCCACGTCGGACGGCCAGACCGCCATCTTCCTGCCCGGGTTGCTGCTGATCATGGCCGGCCTGATCCTCGCCGGTCCCTGGCTGACCATGATCGGCGCCCGGGTCATGGCGCGGCGCGCCAGCCGGCCCGCCACGCTCATCGCCGCGCGGCGCCTCGCCGACAACCCGAAGGCCGGCTTCCGGGCGATCAGCGGCATCATGCTCGCCCTCTTCGTCACGAGCGTGGCCGTCGGCGTGATCAACACGATCGTCGCCAACCGCGGCCCGGCGCCGATCGGATCGACCGGCGCCGGCACGATGTCCACCGTCTTCACCGAGAACCCGCCGTCGGTGCCCGACACGGTGCTGACCGACCTGCGCGCGATCCCTGGCGTGCGCAGCGCGACGGTGGTCCGCGAGAACCCGGTCCGCGGCAACGACCACGATGGGTGGGTGGTCGCGTGCACCGATCTGCCGGCGGCGTACGGCCGGTGCGCCGACGGCGCCACCGTTGCCGAGGTGCCGATGAGCCTCATGCCCTTCAAGCAACCGGCATCGTCCACGAGGGTCTGGCCCGCCGCATCCGTCACAGTCGGCGAACTCCAGCGGTTGCCGGTGGCGTCGATCGTCGTCGGCACCGACGCTTCGGTCGCCGCGCTGGAACGCTCGCGCACCGTCCTCGAGGTTGCCTACCCGACGGAATTCTGGGTGGCCCCCAACGTGCCCGGCGACTTCGAGTCGGACTTCGCCAACACGCTGCGCGGCTGGAAACAGCTGGCCAACGTCATCATCGTCGCCAGCCTCGCACTCGCCGGCTGCAGCCTCGCGGTCAGCGTGGTCGGCGGCCTCAGCGAGCGAAAGCGCCCGTTCAGCCTGCTCCGCCTCAGTGGCGCGCCGGTGCGGATCCTGCGTCGCGTGGTCCTCCTGGAAAGCGCCGTACCGATGCTCGCCGTCGCCGTAGTCGCGATCGGCATGGGCTTCCTCGCCGCACAGCTGTTCCTCAAGGCGCAGATGGACTACACGCTCACCGCTCCAGGCGTCGGATTCTACGCGATCGTGATCATCGGCCTGGTGGCCTGCCTCGGCATCATCGCCTCCACCCTGCCGTTGCTGGAGCGCATCACCGGCCCGGAGACCGCACGCAGCGAATGATTGGGAGAGTCGGCGGGGGAATTGCACCCCCCGCCGCTCACAGAAACCGTGCGGAGGCCTCTCGGCTTACCCGGCTTCTATCGTGCAGCGGCGACGTGCGGGGTCAGTCGCGAGTGGCACGTTCGGCCGCGCGGACGGCGTCCGCATAGGCCAAGGTGGCGCGGCGCAGCGCCGCCTCGGGGTCGATGCCGGCCTCGCGGGCCGCCGCCACGGTGGCCAGGAGGCTCGCACCGAGTCGCGCCTCCGGGTCGACCTGGGTGTCGGCCAGCGGGGGCGGAACGGCGAGACCGATCCGGCCGGCGCGGTCCAGGATCTTGGCGGCCAGCGCGAGGGCGGGTTGGCTCAGCGCGATGCCGTCCAGCACCGAGGCGCGGGCCTTCTCCGCCTGCTTGATCCGCTCCCAGCTCGCCTCGATCTCCTCCAGCGTGCCCGCCTCCGCGCCGGCGAAGACGTGCGGGTTGCGGCGGACCATCTTGTCCACCAGGCCGCCGGCCACGTCGTCGACGCTCCACCGCTCACCCTCGGGCAGTTCCTCGGCCAGCCGGGCGTGCAGCAGCACCTGGAGCAGCACGTCGCCCAGCTCCTCGCGGAGCGCGTCGGTGTCGTCGGCGCTGATCGCGTCGTACGCCTCGTAGCACTCCTCCAGCAGGAAGCCGGCGAGGCTGCGATGGGTCTGCGAGCGCTTCCACGGGTCACCGCCGGGCGAGGCGAGCCGGTCCATCACCTCGACCGCGTCGAGCAGCCGCGCGCCGGGCGGGTCCCACGAGCCGTACATCAGCTCCAGCTCGGCCAGCCCCGGCTGGCGGGCCAGCCGCAGGCCCAGCTCCCGGGCGAGCGCCTCGTCACCGGCGGGACCGGCCAGCCAGACCGCCGTGCCGTGCGCCGCCACCGCGTCGAGCAGCGCCTGCGTCGCGCCGGCCTCGACCACCGTCACCTCTGCACCCGCCGCCCGCACCGCCGTGGTCAGCGCGCTCTCCCCGCCGGTCAGCACCGGCGCGGAGCGTACGACGTCCCAGGCGGCCGAGGTCAGCAGGCCGGCCGGCAGCCGGGGCGAGGTGACCAGCAGGACGATCCGTGTGGACATGCTCAGGGGGCCACCGACGCCGACCCGGCCTGCTCCGCCGGGGTGGTGACCGGCTCGGGGGTCGAGATGTCGGTCACCGGGCCGCTGGCGTCGACGTACGGCAGGGCGTAGAAGACGAGCTCCTGGCCCTTGTTGACCCAGGACGGGACGCCGAGCGGCCGGAAGCGCGGGTTGACCGACAGGTCCACCTTGTCGGCCTGCTCCTCCAGCGCCGCGCCGAGCGCCGACGCGGTACGGACGAAGCCGCCCTCGCCGAAGAGCTGCCGCACCTCGCCCACCGAGAGCCCGGCCTGGATCCCGCCGGTCTCCTCGATCGCGTGGTAGACGGCCATCACCGAGGCGTCGCTGAGCTCGGCCGGCGGCAGCTTCTGGCTGAGCACCATGGAGATGTCGGCCCACTCGCCCCAGAGCTTGGCGAACTCGGCCTGCGGCGGCATCTGGAGCTGCTGCGCGAGCTGCTCCGGGGTGACCTGGTCCGGCACCTGGAGGCCCTGCTCGGCCACGACCCGCTTGCCCAGGTCGATGCTGACCAGCAGGTTCACCACGTCCTGCCGGGTCACCCGGGAGCGGAGCTGCTCGGCGTCGGGGGTGGCGCCGGCCTGCGTCGCGCTCTGGCGGATCGCCTCCGCGTACTTCGCCTGGGCGTCGTCGTAGATCGCGTCCACCCGGTCGACGGAGTAGGTCCGGTCACCGACGTACGCGGCCACGTCGGGCGAGGACTTCCCGCAGGCGGCGAGGGAGAGGACACCGAGAGCCGCGACGCTGGCGGCGGCGATGAGACGGCGTGCACGCATGCCGGTCACTCTCTCATGCCCGTTACGACGGTGTGACGCCGCCCACCGCGGGCGCGCCCCCTCACGCCGACGCCCCGGCCAGCGCCGCCGGCTCGCCCAGGACGTCGGAGAGGAGCTGCGCGCACCACTCCAGCAGCGCCTGGTCGCGCAGCGGTTCGCCGCCGATCCGGCGGGTGCTCGGCCGAGGCACGCTGACCTGGTCGGTGGCCTGCTTGTAGACCGAGTCCGGGTGGTAGCGCTTGAGCCGCAGCTGCTTGGAGTCCGGCAGCGGCAACGGGCCGAACCGGAGGTGCTTGCCCTGCATCGACACGTCGGTCAGGCCGTACCGGCGGGCCAGCAGGCGGAACCGGGCCACCGCGACCAGGTTCTGCACCGGGACGGGCGGCTCGCCGTACCGGTCGGTCATCTCGGCGACCACCTCGCGCAGCCGCTCCTCGTCGCGGGCCTCGGCCAGCTTGCGGTACATCTCCAGCCGCAGCCGCTCCACCCCGACGTAGTCGTGCGGCAGGTGCGCGTCGATCGGAAGGTCGATCTTGACGTCGGCCTCCTCCTCCTGGCGCTCGCCCTTGAACGCCGACACCGCCTCGCCGACCATCCGGACGTACAGGTCGAAGCCGACGCCCTCGATGTGGCCGGACTGCTCGCCGCCGAGCAGGTTGCCGGCGCCCCGGATCTCCAGGTCCTTCATCGCCACGTACATGCCGGCGCCCAGCTCGGTGTGCTGGGCGATGGTGGCCAGCCGCTCGTGGGCGTGCTCGGTCAGCGGCTTCTCCGGAGGGTAGAGGAAGTACGCGTACGCCCGCTCCCGGCCGCGGCCGACCCGGCCCCGGATCTGGTGCAGCTGGGCCAGGCCGAGCAGGTCGGCCCGCTCCACGATCAGGGTGTTGGCGTTCGGGATGTCGATGCCGGACTCCACGATCGTGGTGCAGACCAGGACGTCGAACTCCTTCTCCCAGAAGCCGACCATCACCTTCTCCAGGGCGTCCTCGCCCATCTGGCCGTGCGCCACCGCGACCCGCGCCTCGGGCACCAGCTCGCGGATGCGCCGGGCCGCCTTGTCGATCGACTCGACCCGGTTGTGCAGGTAGAAGACCTGCCCGTCGCGGAGCAGCTCACGGTGGATGGAGGCGGCCACCTGCCGGTCGTCGTACGCCCCGACGAAGGTGAGCACCGGGTGCCGCTCCTCCGGCGGGGTGGCGATGGTGGACATCTCCCGGATGCCGGTGATCGCCATCTCCAGCGTCCGCGGGATCGGGGTGGCCGACATGCTGAGCACGTCCACCGAGGCGCGCAGCGTCTTCAGGTGCTCCTTGTGCTCGACGCCGAACCGCTGCTCCTCGTCGATGATCACCATGCCGAGCTGCTTGAACCGGGTCGCCGTCTGGAGCAGCCGGTGGGTGCCGATGACGATGTCGACGGTGCCGTCGGCGATCATCTCCAACGTCCGCTCGGACTCCTTCGGCGTCTGGAAGCGGGACAGCTGCCGGATGGTCACCGGGAACTGGCTCATCCGCTCGGCGAAGGTGTTGTAGTGCTGCTGCACCAGCAGCGTGGTGGGCACCAGCACGGCCACCTGCTTGCCGTCCTGCACCGCCTTGAAGGCGGCCCGGACGGCGATCTCGGTCTTGCCGTAGCCGACGTCGCCGCAGATCAGCCGGTCCATCGGGACGGTCTGCTCCATGTCCCGCTTGACCTCTTCGATCGCGGCGAGCTGGTCCGGCGTCTCCTGCCAGGGGAAGGCGTCCTCCAGCTCCCGCTGCCACGGGGTGTCGGGGGCGAACTGGTGCCCCTTGGACGCCTTGCGCGCGGCGTAGAGCTGGATCAGCTGCGCGGCGATCTCCTTGACCGCCTTACGGGCGCGGGCCTTGGACTTCTGCCAGTCCGAGCCGCCCATCTTGTGCAGGGTGGGCTGCTCGCCGCCGACGTAGCGGCTGAGCTGGTCGAGCTGGTCGGTGGGGACGAAGAGCCGGTCGCCGGGCTGGCCGCGCTTGCTCGGCGCGTACTCGATGACCAGGTATTCCCGGGAGGCGCCGTTGACGGTGCGCTGCACCAGCTCGACGTACCGGCCGATGCCGTGCTGCTCGTGCACCACGTGGTCGCCGGCCTTGAGCTCCAGCGGGTCGATGGTGTTGCGGCGGCGGCTCGGCATCTTGCGCATGTCGCGCGTCGAGGCGCCCCGGCCGCCGGTGACGTCGTTACCGGTGAGCAGCACGAACCGGGACGCCTCGTCGACGAAGCCGGCGGTCAGGCAGCCACAGCTCACCAGCACCTCGCCGGGGGCGGGCGCGGCCGGCACCTCCTCGACCAGCCGGGCGCCCAGACCGGCGTCGCGGAGCACCTCGACGGCCCGCTGGGCGGGGCCGTGCCCCTCGAAGACCAGCGCGATCGACCAGCCCTCGCCGGCCCAGCGCTTGAGGTCGTCGACCACCCGGGAGGTCTCGCCGTGGTAGAGCGGGGCGGGCTGCGCCGCCAGGCTCACCGCGATCGCGTCGTCGGGCGTGACGTCGACCTCGGTCGGCTCGTCCTCCCAGGGCTGCCGGGCCGGGGCGGCCTCCGCCTCGACCATAATTCGGCCTCCGCGCCGGTAGCCGGCGCTCCGGACCGAATGAAGGTCGTCGACCAGGCCGAACGGGGCGAGGGTCCACCAGGGCTGGCGCAGCGTGCGGGCCGCCGCGCGTACCTCGGCCAGGGTCCGGAAGGCGGCGGCGCCGAGGTCGACCGGGGCCTGGCCGCCGACGGCGGCCGCGGCCCAACTGGCCTGGAGGAACTCGTCGGAGGTACGGACCAGGTCGTGCGCCCGGGTGCGGATCCGCTCCGGATCGCAGAGCAGTACGTGGGTGCCGGCCGGCATGCAGTCCAGCAGCAGTTCCATCGAGTCGGCGCCGATCAGCGCGGGCGCCAGCGACTCCATCCCCTCGACCGGGATGCCCTCGGCCAGCTTGTCGAGGATCTCGGCCAGCTCCGGGTGCTCCTGGGCCAGGGCGGCGGCCCGCTCCCGCACCGACGGGGTGAGCAGCAGCTCCCGGCAGGGCGGCGCCCAGAGCTGCGGAACCTGCTCGATCGTGCGCTGGTCGGCGACGGCGAAGGTGCGGATCTCCTCCACCTCGTCGCCCCAGAACTCGACCCGGGAGGGGTGCTCGTCGGTGGGCGGGAAGACGTCCAGGATGCCGCCGCGCACCGCGAACTCGCCGCGCTTGGTGACCAGGTCGACCCGCGCGTACGCCATGTCGGTGAGCCGGCGGGCCACCTCCTCCAGGTCGGCCTCGTCGCCGGCGGTGAGCTGCACCGGTTCGAGATCGCCGAGCCCCTTGAGCTGCGGTTGCAGCAGCGACCGCACCGGCGCCACGACCACCCGCAGCGGGCCGGTACGGCCGTGCGCGTCGGCCGACTGCGGGTGCGCCAGCCGGCGCAGCACGGCCAGGCGGCGGCCGACAGTGTCGGAGCGGGGCGAGAGCCGCTCGTGCGGCAGCGTCTCCCAGGACGGGAAGACCGCCACCTGCTCGGGCGGGAGCAGACTGCCCAGCGCCGAGGCCAGGTCGTCGGCCTCCCGGGTGGTGGCGGTCACGGCGAGCACGGGCCGGCCGGCGCCGGCGTCGACCGGATCGGCCGCGACGGCGGCGACGGCGAACGGGCGCAGCGCCGCCGGGGCGGTGAGGTCGAGGCCGTCGACCTGGGCGGCACCGGAGCGCGCCAGGTCACGCGCCCGGGCCAGCCCGGGGTCGGCCAGGGCGGCGGAGAAGAGTCCGGTGAGCATCTGTGATCACTTCCAGGAAATCGACGCACGACGACGGCCCCGCGTCCAGCCGGACGGGGGGTGCACCTGTCGAGACTATCCCGCTCGGGAGACAATCCGGGCTGGAGCCGTGGCGGCCGGGCCGGTACCGGATCCGCGGCGGCCGCGGGCGACGGGAGGAACGATGCCGGACCAGGTCGGCGGTGATCCCCGGGCACGGACCACCTCGGGCCGGTGGCGGGTGCTGGGCGTCACCGGGGGTGCCCTGCTCTACCAGGTGCGCTGCCTCGTCGACGATCCCGGCTGGCACGGGCCGCTGCCCAACCTGGGCCACCGGGTGTTCCTCGGCCGCTCCGGGGCCTCGCTGCGCCGGCTCAACGGCCAGCTCACCTTCGCCGACGCCACCTCGGTGCTGTTCAGCCGGCCCGGCGACGAGATGCACGTCAGCCACCCGCTCGGCGACGGCGACGTCTACACCTGCCTGGAGCTGTCACCGGAGCTGCTGGCCGACCGGCCGGACGCCGCGCAGTGGCTGGACCGGCGCGGCTGGGACGGCAGCGTGGACGAACGCCTCGACCTGGAACACCGGATGCTGGTGGCCCGCTGCGCGCGGGGCATGGACCGGTTCGAGTTCACCGAGCGGATGCACCGCTTCGTCGGCCGGCTGCTCAGCGTCAGCCCGATCGGCGCCGGCGAGCCCGGCGCGGAGATCGAACGGGCCATCGGCCGGCGTCCCGCCACCCTGGCCGCGCACCGCCGGCTGGCCGACCGGGCCCGGGAGGTGCTCGCCGGCTCCGACTTCCGGCTGGGGCTGACCGAGGTGGCCGAGCGGGTGGGCTGCTCGCCGCACCACCTGAGCCGGGTGTTCCAGCGGGTCACCGGGCAGAGCCTCACCGCGTACCGCAACCGGCTGCGGGTCCGCGCGGTGCTCGACGTGCTGGCCGACGACGACGGGCAGCCGCTGGGCACGGTCGCCGCCGACCACGGCTTCGCCGACCAGGCGCACCTGACCCGGGTGGTCCGGGAACAGGTGGGCCACCCGCCGGCCCGGCTGCGCCGGCTGCTCACCGCCGCCGAGGCGGCCTGACCGACCCCGGCGGGCCATTCGAGCAAGAATCTTCAAGACCGCGGACCTGCCCCGCCCCGAGGATGGACCACGTCAACCCGGACCGAGCCGCCCGACGAGGCGGCCGGAGGGGGTGCGCGGACCTGTTCGGGGAGGCCCGCAGCCCCCGCCGGGAACGGGCGGCCCCGCAGGGACCCGCCCGACGTGGAGGTGCCGCGACCCCCCAGGCGCGGCACCTCCACCACCCGCGCCCCTCCACCCGCAGATTCACGGGCGCAGATTCACGGAAAGCGGGGCTGTTTCCGCGCCGGAGGCCACGAGTTCTCCGAAAGTGCGCGGATCTTGCACGGGCGGCGGGGTCGGTGGATCTTGACTGGGGTGGGTGGGCGTGGTCGGGTGGGTGGATGGGAGAGCAGTATCGGGCGCAGTTCGACGCGGAGGTAACCTTCGCCAACGGGGGCGGGCTGCGGACCGACGGGTTCCGGCTGGACATCCCGGGGCGGGAGATCGACGACGAGGCGCTGGCCGCACTCTTCGTCCGGCACCTCGGGCTGCTGATGGTCGCCGACGTACGGATCACCGGCCGGACGATCATCGAGGAGCCGCACAAGGGCGGCCGGGGCGTCACCGCCGATCCCGGTGACCCGGGTCGACGCCTGGTCGAGCTGAGTCACGTGATCGCCGACGGCATGACCACCCTGCCCGGCTGGCCGGCCCCCCGGATCAGCGAGTGGCTGACCCGCGAGGCGTCCCGGGCGACCTACGCCCCCGGCACCGAGTTCCAGGTGGGCCGGATCGACATGATCGCCAACACCGGGACGTACCTGGACACTCCCGCGCACCGCTGGTCCGAGGGCGCCGACCTCACCGGCGTCCCGCTGGACCGGCTCGCCGACCTGCCCGGCCTGGTGGTCCGGGTGCCGGCCGGCACGCGCGCGGTGGACCGGCTGCTGGTGGCGCCGTACGACGTCGCCGGGCGCGCGGTGCTGCTGCACACCGGCTGGTCCGCGCACTTCGGCACCGACCGGTACGGCGCGCCGGACGCCCCGTACCTCACCGGCGACGGGGCCCGCGCTCTGGTCGAGGCGGGCGCCGCGCTGGTCGGCGTCGACTCGGTCAACATCGACGACATGAGCCCGACCTCCGGGGGCGAGCGCCCGGCGCACAGCGCGCTGCTGGCCGCCGGCATCCCGATCGTGGAGCACCTGACCGGCCTGGACGCCCTGCCCCCGGACGGGTTCCGCTTCACCGCCGCTCCGCCCATGGTGGCCGGCATGGGCACCTTCCCGGTCCGCGCCTTCGCCGTCGTCGGCTGACCCGACTCCTCGGCGCCCACCGGACGCGGGCACCGAGGAACAGCGAGCAGGGCTGGGACCGGGCGGCCCACCGCTGCTCAGTACCGGACCGAGATCCGGCGCTCGACGGCGTCCACCCGGATCTCCCCGCCGTACGGGATGATCAGCTGCGGGTCGGTGTGGCCCAGGTCGACGTCGAAGACCGCCACCGCGTCGGGGCGGTACGGGGCCAGCGCCCGGCTGACCGCCTCCCGCTGCGCCTCGGCCCACGCCAGCCGATCCGCGACCGACCGGGGGCTGTCGAAGTCCCACGCCTTGGGGCGGCCGACGACGACGGCGGGGAAGGCCGCGAGCAGCCCCCGCTCCCCCATGTTCCGCACGATCCGGAACACCTCCTGGGCGCTCGGCAGCTCCTCCGAGGTTTCGAGCACCAGCACCGAGCCGGCCAGTTCCGCGGCGGCGGGGACCCGGTCGGCGGCCATCAGCCAGTGCAGGATCTCCAGGTTGCCGCCCCAGGTGCGCCCCTGGACCACGGTCGACGGGCCCTGCCAGTGCCAGCCGGTGCCGGGGAACATCACCGGCTCCTCCGCCAGGGTGGCCGGGTCGCGCCAGTCGCGCGGCTCGTCGCCCCACTCCGGCGCGGGCGTGAGGTCGTACCAGTCGGAGGTGAACAGGGCGGCGCGCAACGAGTCGAGGGTGAGCGGGTGCGGCCGGCCGGACCGGCCGAGGTGCACCAGCACCGACCCGCCGTGGTACGCCACGACGCCCAGCCGGTAGAGGTGGTTGAGGATGTTGGTGTTGTCCGAGTAGCCGAAGTACGGCTTCGGGTTGGCCCGCAGCACCGCGTCGTCCAGGTGCGGGGTGACCGTGATCAGGTCGTCGCCGCCCACGGTGGCCAGCACGGCGGTGATCGTCGGGTCGGCGAAGGCGGCGGTGAGGTCCCGGGCCCGGTCCCTCGGGTCGGCGCCCATCGTCCGGGTCGTCGGATACTCCACCGGCTCCAGGCCGAACTCCTCGCGCAGCCGGCGCAGGCCCAGCTCGTACACGTGGGGGAAGAGACCCGGCAGGCCGGCGGAGGGTGAGACGACCGCGACCCGGTCGCCGGGGCGGGGCTTGCGCGGGTAGGTCGGGAAGGTCATGTCCGGACGCTACCGAGCGTGGCCAACGGGTTTTCCGGTCGTGTGGCCGACCCCGATCAGGTGGCGGGCCCTCGCCAGGCAGGGACGGGGGAAACGCCGCGAACCCCGGCAAGCGGGGCCCTAGGCTGGCGACGTGGAGGTGGAGCCGGAGCTGCGGACCCGCGAGTGGTTACCCCGCACGGCGGCCCTGCTGGTCGGCGCCCGGGCCGCTCGACGGCCGGGCCGGCAGCTGGACACCAGGCCGGACGGGTGAACCCGGCGGAGATCGTGGGGAAGGTGACATTGCGGGCCCCCTCCTTACCGGCGGGTCCCCACGGATACGATCGACGGAGTCGGACAGCGCTGTCCTTCGTACTCACGTAAGGAGCGCATGGTGACCGACCAGCACGACCACGACGGCCCCGACGCCGCCCTGCGGGCCGACATCCGCCGCCTCGGCACTCTGCTCGGCCAGACCCTGGCCCGCCAGGAGGGCCGCCCCCTGCTCGACCTGGTCGAGGAGATCCGCGCCCAGGTCCGCTCGGACGCCCCCGCCGCCGCGCAGCGGCTCGGCGGGCTGGACGTCACCACCGGCACCAAGCTGGCCCGCGCCTTCTCCACCTACTTCCACCTGGCCAACATCACCGAACAGGTGCACCGCGCCCGGGACCTGCGCCGCCGCCGGGCGGCGCACGGCGGGTGGCTGGACCAGGCGGCCAAGATGATCGCCGAGCGGGGCGTGCCGGCCGAGGAGATCGCCGCGGCGGCCCGCCGGCTCGCGGTACGCCCGGTCTTCACCGCCCACCCCACCGAGGCGGCCCGCCGCTCGATCCTGTCCAAGCTGCGCGCCATCGCCGACGAACTGGACACCGAGACCACCAACGCCATCCTCTACGGCGCCAGCGACGAGGGCCCGGCCAACCGGCGCCTGGCCGAGCTGCTGGACCTGATGTGGCAGACCGACGAGCTGCGGCTGGACCGGCCGGATCCGACCGACGAGGCCCGCAACGCCATCTACTACCTGCGCGACCTGTACGCCGAGGCCGCCCCGCAGGTGCTCGACGACCTCGCCGACACCCTGCGCACCCTCGGCGTGGAGACCTCGCCGACGGCCCGCCCGCTGACCTTCGGCACCTGGATCGGCGGCGACCGGGACGGCAACCCGTTCGTCACCCCGACGGTCACCCGCGAGGTGCTCCACATCCAGCACGAGCACGGCATCAGCGCCACCGAGAAGGCGATGGACCAGCTCATCAACGAGGTCTCCGTCTCCCGGCGGCTGCGGGCGGTGTCGCTGGACCTCTCCGCCAGCCTCGCCGCCGACCTGGACGCGCTGCCCGAGGTGGCGCCCCGGTTCCGCCGGGTCAACGCCGAGGAGCCGTACCGGCTCAAGGCGCGGTGCGTGAAGGCGAAGCTGGCCAACACCCGCGAGCGGCTGCGCCGGGGCACCCCGCACGTGCCGGGGCGGGACTACCGCGGCTCGGCCGAGCTGATCGCCGACCTGGAGCTGCTGCGCGCCTCGCTGGCGCGCAACTCCGGGCAGCTCACCGCCGTCGGCCGGCTCGCCTCCGCCATCCGTACGGTCTCCGCGTTCGGCCTGCACCTGGCCACCATGGACGTCCGCGAGCACGCCGAGGCGCACCACGCGGTGCTGGCCCAGCTCTACGCGGCGGTCGGCGAGGTGTCGGACTACCCGTCGCTGACCCGGCTGGAGCGGACCAAGCTCCTCGCCGACGAGCTGGCCGGCCGCCGGCCGCTGTCGACGCTGGACACCCCGCTGACCGAGAACGCGCAGAAGACGTTCGACGTGTTCGGCGCGATCCGCGAGGCGCAGGACCGGTTCGGCGCCGACGTGATCGAGTCGTACATCATCTCGATGACCCTCGGCGTCGACGACGTGCTCGCCGCCGTGGTGCTGGGGCGCGAGGCCGGGCTGATCGACGTGCACAGCGGCCGGGCCCGGATCGGCTTCGTGCCGCTGCTGGAGACCCCGTCCGAGCTGAACGCCGGCGGTGAGCTGCTCGACGAGCTGCTGTCGCTGCCCGCGTACCGGGCGCTGGTCGCGGCCCGCGGCGACGTGCAGGAGGTGATGCTGGGCTACTCCGACTCCAACAAGGAGGCCGGCATCACCACCAGCCAGTGGTCGATCCACCGGGCGCAGCGGGCGCTGCGGGACGTGGCCGCCCGGCACGGCGTGCACCTGCGGCTCTTCCACGGCCGGGGCGGCACGGTCGGGCGCGGCGGCGGGCCGACCCACGAGGCGATCCTGGCCCAGCCGTACGGCACCCTGGACGGCGCGATCAAGGTGACCGAGCAGGGCGAGGTCATCTCCGACAAGTACACGCTGCCGGCGCTGGCCCGGGAGAACCTGGAGCTGACCGTGGCGGCGGTGCTCCAGGCGACGCTGCTGCACACCGCGCCCCGCCAGCCGGCCGAGATGCTGGAGCGCTGGGACGCAACGATGGACGTGGTCTCCGAGTCGGCGTTCCGCTCGTACCGGGGGCTGGTCGAGGACCCGGACCTGCCGGCGTACTTCTGGGCCTCCACCCCCACCGAGCTGCTCGGCGCGCTCAACATCGGCTCACGGCCGGCGAAGCGGCCGAACACCGGGGCGGGGCTGGGCGGGCTGCGGGCCATCCCGTGGGTGTTCGGCTGGACGCAGACCCGGCAGATCGTGCCGGGCTGGTTCGGGGTCGGCTCCGGGCTGGCGGCGGCGCGGGCGGCCGGGCTGGAGGACGTGCTCGCCGAGATGAACCGCAACTGGCACTTCTTCCGCACGTTCCTGTCGAACGTCGAGATGATGCTCACCAAGACCGACCTGAGTATCGCCCGCCGCTACGTGGAGACCCTGGTCCCGAAGAAGCTGCACCCGATCTTCGACAAGATCGAGCAGGAGTACGAGCTGACCAAGCAGGAGGTGCTGGCGGTGACCGCCGCACCCGCGCTGCTGGAGAACTCGCCGGTGCTCCAGCGCACCCTCGCGGTCCGGGACACCTACCTGGAGCCGCTGCACCACCTCCAGGTGGCGTTGCTGCGGCAGTACCGGGACTCCGGGGCCGCCGGGCGCGCGGTGGCGACCGCGCCGGGCGGCCGCCGCGCACCGAGCGACGGTACGGCGTTGGAGCGGGCCCTGCTCACCACGGTCAACGGCATCGCCGCCGGGATGCGCAACACCGGCTGACGGGTGCGCAACACCGGCTGACGAATGCGACGAAAAGGCCCCGGTCACGCCGACCGGGGCCTTTTCGCGTGCCGTTCAGCCGGCGGTCACCAGTCGCCGCCGCCGCCGAGGTCCCCGCCCCCGAAGTCACCACCACCGAAGTCCCCGCCGCCGAAGTCGGCCGCCTGGTCCGCGCCGCCGACATCGCCCTGGTCGCCGTAGTCCGCGCCCTGGTCCCCGGCGGCGCCCTGGTCGCCGTGGTCGGCGCCGTCACCGAAGCCCTCCTGGTAGCCGGCCTCGTAGCCGTAGCCCGGGTCGGCGAAGGCCGGCGAGAAGAGCGCGTCGGCGATCAGCAGCCCGCCGAGCACACCGGCGCCCGCGCCCAGCGCGGTCTTCCACCACGGAGTGGAGTACCAGCCGGCCGGCACCGGCCGCCCCTGGTAGCGCCCGCCCGGGTAGTAGTAGGGGGTGTCCTGGCCCGGCTGCGGGCCGGCCTTGAACGTCTGCCCCTGCACCTGCACCTGGCGTTCCTTGGTCAACTCGCCGGTACCCTGCGCGGCGGCCAGCGGGGGCAGCTCCGGCCCCGGGTCCAGGCCGAGCGCCACCCGCGCCGCCCGGGCGTACGCCAGCCCCTCCAGCGCGGTCTCCCGGGCCAGCCGGTGCTGCTGGACCGTCCCGGCCTGCTCCAGCTGGCTGCCGGCGGCGTTGTAGCGCTCCGCCGCGTCGACCAGCGCCTGGCGGACGGCCGGGGCGTCGCCGTGCAGGTTCATCACCTGGCCGCCGAGGCGTTCGTACCAGCGCTGGGCGTCGGCGCGCACGTCGGCGAGGCTGCGCGCCTCGCGGGCGGCCTGCTCCCGCCGCCACCAGACGAACCCGCCGACCAGGAGGGCCACGAGAATCGCCACGAGCAGAAGTTCCATGCCGCTGAACGTACCCGCAGACGATGGGTCGTACCCGTTTGGCAAGCTCTGGTGATGGACTTCTCGACGCTGGCCGTGGTGGTCGTCTGCCTGGCCGGGGGCGGCGCGGCGGGCTGGTACGCCGCCCGGGCCTGGTCGGCCGCCGAGATCGCCCGCCTGGAGGCCACCCTGGCGGCCAACCGGGAGGGCGAGGGGCGGCTGGAGCAGTCGATGCGGGCGCTGAGCTACGAGGCGACCGCCCAGTCGCAGGAGGCGGTGGCCCGGGCGGTGGCCCCGCTGCACGACACCCTGCGCCGCTACGAGCAGCGGGTGGGCGAGCTGGAGCGCGACCGGGTCGACGCCTACGCCGAGCTGCGCGAGCAGGTCCGCGCCATGAGCACGGTCTCCGGCGAGCTGCGCACCGAGACCAAGCAGCTGGTGGCGGCGCTGCGGGCGCCGCAGGTGCGGGGTCGCTGGGGCGAGCACCAGCTGCGCCGGATCGTCGAGGCCGCCGGCATGCTGGAGCACTGCGACTTCAACGAGCAGGTCACCGCCGCCACCGACCACCAGGGGGTCCGCCCCGACCTGGTGGTCCGGCTGCACGGCGGGCGGACGGTGGTGGTGGACGCCAAGGCGCCCTTCGACGCCTACCTCACCGCGATGGAGGCGCGCGACGAGCGGGGGCGGGACACCCACCTCGACGCGCACGCGCGGCACCTGCGGGCGCATGTCGACGCGCTGGCCGCGAAGTCGTACTGGGCGGCGTTCGACTCGACACCGGAGTTCGTGGTGCTCTTCGTGCCGGCCGACCCGTTCCTGGACGTGGCGTTGCAGCGCGACCCGACGCTGCTGGAGCACGCCTTCGCCCGCGACGTGGTGCTGGCGACCCCGGCCACCCTGGTGGCCCTGCTGCGCACGGTCGCCTACTCCTGGCGGCAGGAGGCGCTGGCCCGCAACGCGGTCGCCGTCCACTCGCTGGCCCGCGAGCTCTACGGGCGACTGTCCACCCTGGGCGACCACGTCGGCAAGCTGGGCACCTCGTTGGGTGGGGCGGTCACGGCCTACAACCGCGCGGTGGGCTCGCTGGAGGCGCGGGTGCTGGTCAGCGCCCGCAAGCTGGCCGAGCTGGGCGTCTCCGACCAGGAGTTGGCGGCCCCGGCCCAGGTGGAGGTCGCGCCCCGGCAGCCGCAGGCTCCGGAGCTGTTGGACGGCACGTCCACCCTGGACCGGTCCAGCTAGCGTCCTGGATGTGACAGTGCGCAGCTGTGCATGTCACGAAGAGGTCACAAGGCAGCGTTCGGTAGTGACACCGCCACAACGCAGCACAAAGGATTCGCTCACGCGTGCCCTGTCATCTCAGGGCCCTGTTCTCTGGAGGAAAGAGAACGTGAGCAAACCCCGCAACCTGAGCCGGCGTACCTCCGCCGGGCTCTTCGCCTCGGTCGTGGCCGCCGGCGCCATGGCCGGCGCGGGCGGCGCCGCCACCGCGAGCGCCGCGCCCGCCACCACCCCGGACGCCCCGGCCAACGCCGTCGAGGCGCTCGGCTCGCACGACGCCAAGCTGCTCGCCGAGGCCGAGGCGAAGCACGCGCCGACCGTGACCCTGATCGTCGCCACCGAGAAGGGTGAGGCGAAGGACGTCGCCGCCGCGATGAAGGACCTCGGCGGCACGGTCAGCCAGCGCTTCGACTCGATCGGCTACGTGCTGGCCAAGGTGCCCACCGCAAAGGTGCTGAAGGCCGCCACGCTGCCGGGCGTCGCCGCGGTCGACCTCGACGAGACCATCCAGCTCCCAGACCCGACCCCGGAGTCCGCGCCGAACGGCGCAACCGCCGCCGAGCAGGGCGAGACCCTGGCCGGGCCGGGCGCCGGCACCGGCGCGGTCAACCCGTACATGCCGACCAACGAGACCGGCGCGGAGGCCTTCAAGGCCGCCCACCCCGAGTGGGACGGGCGCGGGGTCACCATCGGCATCATGGACTCCGGTGTGGACCTGGATCAGCCGGCGCTGCAGAAGACCACCACCGGCGAGCGCAAGATCGTCGACTGGGTCACCTCGACCGACCCGCTCGAGGACGCCACCTGGCGGGCGATGATCACCGAGGTGACCGGCCCGACCTTCACCATCGGCACCACCGCCTGGACGGCCCCGGCCGGCAGCTACCGGTTCGCCACCTTCCGGGAGTCGATCACGGTGGGCAGCGACCCGGCCGGCGACGTCAACCGCGACGGCGACACCACCGACTCGTGGGGTGTCCTCTACGACACCACCAGCCACGACATCTGGGTGGACGTCAACCAGAACCGCAACTTCACCGACGACGAGCTGATGCGCCCGTACAAGGAGAAGTTCCAGGTCGGGCACTTCGGCACCGACAACCCGGCCACCGCGGTCCGCGAGCAGATCCCGTTCGTGGTCGAGTACCGCGAGGACGTCGACACCGCGCCGGTGGGCGGCCCCGGCCTGGTCGACTACGTCAACATCGGCATCATCGAGGCCACCCACGGCACGCACGTCGCCGGCATCACCGCCGCCAACGACATGCTCGGCAACACCGCCCTCGACGGCGCGGCGCCCGGCGCCAAGCTGGTCTCCGCCCGGGCTTGCTCCTGGGGCGGCGGCTGCACCGCCGCGGCGCTCACCACCGGCATGGCCGACCTGGTGATCAACCGCAAGGTCGACGTGGTCAACATGTCGATCGGCGGCCTGCCGGCGCTGAACGACGGCTCCAACGCCCGCGCCCAGCTCTACAACGACCTGATCAGCACCTACGGCGTGCAGCTGTTCATCTCGGCCGGCAACTCCGGTCCGGGCCTGAACACCATCGGCGACCCGTCGGTGGCGTCCAACGTGGTCAGCGTCGCGGCCAGCATCAGCAAGCAGACCTGGTTGGCCAACTACGGCTCGGTGGTCCGCAAGGACAATGCGCTGTTCAACTTCTCCTCGCGCGGCCCGCGTGAGGACGGCGGCTTCAAGCCGAACATCGCGGCCCCCGGCTCGGCGATCTCCACCGCGCCGACCTGGCAGGCGGGCAACCCGGTCCCCGAGGCCGGCTACCCGCTGCCGCCGGGCTACCAGATGCTCAACGGCACCTCGATGGCCTCCCCGCAGGCCGCCGGCGCCGCCGCGCTGCTGCTCTCCGCCGCCAAGGCGAACGACCAGGGCGTCACCCCGGCCGCGCTGCGCCGGGCCATCTTCACCTCGGCCCAGCCGATCGCCGGTGTCGCCACCTACGCGCAGGGCTACGGCATGCTCAACGTGCCCGGCGCCTGGGACCTGCTCGCCGACGGCGTCGAGACCCGCTCGTACGCCTCCGACGCGCCGGTCTGCACCGAGCTCTCGAAGAACCTGACCCGCTACGACGCGGGCACCGGGCGCTTCGTGCCGAACCCGAACCGGGGCACCGGCGTCTACAACCGGTGCGCCGCCGGCCAGGGCGGCCAGAAGGTCGACCAGACCCGGACGTACAAGGTCAAGATCACCCGCACCAGCGGGCCGGCCGGCAGCATCCGGCACGGCGTCACGCTGCGCGGCAACGACGGCACCTTCACCGCGCCGCGGTCGGTGGTGCTGCCGCTGAACAAGACGGTCACCGTCAACGTGGTCGCCAAGCCCCGCACCGACGGGGCGCACGGCGCGCTGATGACCATCGACGACCCGGCCACCTCGGTGGTCGACTTCGAGGTCTCCACCGTGGTGGTCGTCGGCAACGACGTGAAGAAGCCGGCGTACTCCTGGTCGGCCGAGGGCTCGGTCGAGCGGAACAGCTTCACCTCGTACTTCGTGACGGTGCCGGCCGGGGCGGGCGCGCTCCAGGTCAACCTCTCCGGCATCGCCACCGGCTCGCAGACGCGGTTCATCGCCATCAACCCGTACGGCGTCCCGGTGGAGAGCACCGCCAGCACCGCCTGCTACACCAACTTCTCCGACGCCGCGGTCTGCAAGCCGCAGGAGCGGGACTACCAGAACCCGATCCCGGGCATCTGGGAGATCGAGGTCGAGGCCCGGCGCACCTCGCCGGCGCTGAACAACCCGTACCAGCTCCAGGCGCGGGTGCAGGGTGTCAAGGTCGAGCCGGCCGTGGTGGAGCTGCCGTCGGTCACCGCCGGCACCCCCACCGAGGTGACCTGGGACCTGACCAACACCTTCGGCCCGGTCGCGGTGACCGGCAAGGGTGGCCCGCTGTCCAGCGTGCACGCCGAGCGGCCGACCATTGCCGAGGGCGCGCAGCAGGAGTACACCGTGACGGTGCCGGCCGGGGCGAGCAGCTTCACCGCCCGGATCGGCAACACCGCCAACCTCGGCGCCGACCTGGACCTGTCGGTCTTCCGGGGGGCCACCCGGGTGGGCATCTCGGCCGACGGTGACTCGGAGGAGGCGGTCACCCTGACCAACCCGGTCGCCGGCACCTACCGGGTCGTGGTGGACGGGTACGCCGTCGACGGTCCGGGCACCAGCACCGCCTACGACTACCGGGACTCGTTCTCGGCCCCGTCGCTGGGCACGCTGGCCGCCCCGGCCACCCCGCTGCCGCTGGACAACGGCGACACCGCCACCCTGACCGGTACGGTGACCGCCCTGTCCGCCCCGGCCGCCGGCCGGGAGCTCTACGGCGACCTGGCCGTCACCACCACCGAGGGCGCGGTCGTCGGCCGTGGCTCGGTCGCGATCGGCGCGGTGAACTGAGCACCGCCTGACGGCGGTCCCCGGACCGCCGAGCACCAGAGGAGCCCGTCCCCGATCCCCGGGGGCGGGCTCCTCCCTTCGCCCCCCTTTGCTCTGCTGCGGCGGGGGCAACACTGGGAGCGCTTCGCCGTTGCCGGGAGGCAGCAGAGCAAAGCGCGCGGGACAGGGGCGTAACCCGTCTTACCTCAGTGGAGATCGGCGCTGGTCTCAGGAGCGGCGGGCGGACTCGACGACGAAGGGGGTGCCCTGCTGGCAGGTGGTCATCATGTCGGGCTTGGGCTGACCGGTGACGGTGACCCGGGCGCCGACGGTGAGCACGTCCCGGGGGCCGCCGATGAGCTGGTACCCCTCGACCAGCAGGCAGTTCGGCTCCACCCCGGCCTGGACGGTGCCGGTGATGGTGGTGGCGCCGGGGCCGGGCGGCACGCTGGGGCCGGCCGGCGGCCGCTTGGTCGGCGGCAGCGCGGTCGGGGGCGGAGCGGTCGGCGGGACGGCGGTCGGGTCGCCCGGCTGCGCCGGGCCGCTGCTGGGCGCGCTGGTCACCGGCAATCCTTCCGAGGGGCTGGGGGTGCCCGTCCGGTCGTCGCCGTCCTGGCCGCCGCAGGCGGTCAGCGCCGCGCAGGCGACCAGGGCGGCGAGGACCATCCGAGGAGTCTTCATGCCCACTGGGACGTGACCGGCGGGCGATCCGTTCCCGGTCAGGCCCGCGCGGCGGCGGCCTTCATGTCGCGCTTGAGCTCCTGCGGCAGCGAGAAGGTCAGCCGCTCGTTGGCGGTGGTGATCTCCTCGACGTCGGTGAAGCCCCGCGCGGCGAGGTGGGTCAGCACGTCCTGCACCAACTCGTCCGGCACGCTCGCGCCGGACGTGACGCCGACCGTGCCGGCACCGGCCAGCCAGGCGTCGTCGATCTCGTGCGCGAAGTCGACCAGGTGCCCGGCGCGGGCGCCGGCGTCCAGGGCGACCTCGACCAGGCGCACCGAGTTGGAGGAGTTGCGCGAGCCGACGACGATCACCACGTCGCACTCGGGGGCGATCTCCTTGACCACGTGCTGCCGGTTGGAGGTGGCGTAGCAGATGTCGTCGCTGGGCGGCGACTGGAGCAGCGGCAGCCGGGACTTGAGCCGGGCGACCGTCTCCAGCGTCTCGTCCACCGACAGGGTGGTCTGGGAGAGCCAGACGACCTTGTTCGGGTCCCGCACGGTGACCTTGTCGACGCCTTCGGGGCCGTCCACCAGTTGGATGTGCGCGGGGGCCTCGCCGGCGGTGCCGATGACCTCCTCGTGCCCCTCGTGGCCGATCAGCAGGATGTCGTAGTCCTCGGCGGCGAACCGCTTCGCCTCCTGGTGCACCTTGGTCACCAGCGGGCAGGTCGCGTCGATCGCCTTCAGCGAGCGCACCTTCGCCTGCTCGTAGACCTCCGGGGCGACGCCGTGCGCGGAGAAGATGACGGTGGCGCCCTCCGGCACCTCCTCGTTCTCCTCGACGAAGATCGCGCCCTGGGCCTCCAACGTCCGCACCACGTGCTTGTTGTGCACGATCTGCTTGCGCACGTAGATCGGGGCGCCGTAGAGCTTGAGCGCCTCCTCCACGGTCTGCACCGCCCGGTCGACGCCCGCGCAGTAGCCGCGGGGCTTGGCCAGGAGCACGCGCTTGCCGGTCCGGGGGGTCGTCTCAGCCTGGGTCACCCGACCATCGTACGTGCCGGGTTTTCCGCCGGCAGCGGCTGCGACCCTCACCACAGCCGTGGCCAGGGACCGGCAGAATGGGCGGACCGGCAGCGCGCGCGGCCACCGGCCACCGTCCGAAACCCACATTTCGGGTACGAAAGGACGCGCGCCACGGTGATCCAGAAGACCCCCGACGAGATCGCGCTGATGGCCCGGCCCGGCGCCATCCTGGCCGGGGTGCACGAGGTGCTCCGGGAGGTGGTCTCCCCCCCGGTGTCAGCACCGCCGAGCTGGACTCCCGGGTGCTCACCGCCCGCCCCGGCGAGCGGCGCGCGCTGTCGGGGCTGCCGCAGGTCGTCGGGGGCTGACCGTAGGGTGGGCGGGTGACCGACGCCCCGCGCAGCACCCCCGAGGAGCCCTGGCCGGTCCGGGTGGTCAGCCAGAAGGTCGGCGCCTGGATCGCCAAGCTCGGCTGGGTCTGGGTGGACGGCCAGGTGGCGCAGATCAGCCGGCGCCCCGGCGCCAGCACCGTCTTCCTCACCCTGCGTGACCCGTCCGCCGACCTCAGTCTGACCGTCACCACCAACCGGGACGTCCTCGACTCCGGCGCGCCGGAGCTGCGCGAGGGCGCCCGGGTGGTGCTGCACGCCAAGCCGGAGTTCTACGCGGCCCGCGGCACGCTGAGCCTGCGCGCCGACGAGATCCGCCAGGTGGGGCTCGGCGAGCTGCTGGCCCGGCTGGAGAAGCTCAAGAAGCTGCTCGCGGCGGAGGGGCTCTTCGACCGGTCCCGCAAGCGCCGCCCGCCGTTCCTGCCGCAGCGGGTCGGGCTGATCACCGGGCGCGCCTCGGCCGCCGAGCGGGACGTGCTGACCAACGCCCGGCGGCGCTGGCCGGCGGTGGAGTTCCGCACGGTCAACGTGGCGGTGCAGGGGCCGAGCGCGGTGCCGCAGATCGTCGACGCGTTGAAGGTGCTCGACGCCGACCCGAGCATCGACGTGATCATCCTGGCCCGGGGCGGCGGCGGCATCGAGGACCTGCTGCCCTTCTCCGACGAGGCGCTGTGCCGGGCGGTCTTCGCCTGCCGCACCCCGGTGGTCAGCGCGATCGGCCACGAGACGGACGCACCGCTGGTCGACTACGTCGCCGACGTCCGCGCGTCCACGCCGACCGACGCGGCCAAGCGGGTCGTGCCCGACCTCACCGAGGAGGTCCGCCTCATCGGTCAGGCCCGGTCCCGGCTGGAACGCGCGGTCCGCAACCTGGTCGACCGGGAGTCGCACCGGCTCGCCCTGCTCCGTTCCCGACCGGTGCTGGCCCGCCCGCAGGTGATGGTCGACCAGCGGGCCGCCGAGGTGAGCGCGCTGCGGGACCGGACCGGCCGCTGCCTGGACCACCGGCTCGGCGCCGCCGACGACGACCTGCGGCACACCCTGGCCCGGTTGCGCGCGCTCTCCCCCGCGGCCACCCTCGATCGCGGGTACGCGATCGTGCAGCGCGCCGACGGCCACGTCGTCCGCGCCGCCGCCGAGGTGGCCAAGGGCGACCCCCTGCGGGTACGCCTCGCCGACGGCGAGCTGACCGCGACCGTCGACGGCTGAGGAGTGTGGTGGGATGGGTGCGATGACCGACGAGACGAAGGACGAGCGGCTCAGCTACGAGCAGGCTCGCGCCGAGCTGGCCCAGGTGGTCGAGAAGCTGGAGGCCGGCGGCACCTCGCTGGAGGAGTCGCTGGCGTTGTGGGAGCGCGGCGAGAAGCTGGCCGACGTCTGCCAGCGCTGGCTGGACGGCGCCCGGGCCCGCATCGACGCCGCCCGGCAGGCCGCCGACTCCTGACGCCCGCCCGACCCGGGCGGTGGACAGCAGCGGCGGGACGGCCGACAGCCGCCCCGCCACCGCAGCCGACGGCTCAGTTGAACAGGTTGTAGAACTCCTTGGGCGCCTCGACCACCTGGTCGGCCGGCGGCTTCTGCGCGGCGGCGGCGTTGCCGTAGTCCGAGTAGGTGACCTTGATGTCCTGCGCGGCGTTCTGGCCGGCGGCCGGGATCTGGACCACCATCTCGCTGAGCCGGCCCTGCGGGTCCAGCTTCGCCGTGAACGGCACCGACTTGGCCTGCGGGCCGAGCGCGGTGATCACGGACTGGTCCACCGAGCCGGCCTCGGCGGCCTTCGACACGTCGAGCGTGCCGGCGTAGGTGCCCTCGCCGGTCTGCCGTACCTCGGTGATGCCCTGGGTCAGCACCTCGCTGCCGGCCGGGTCGATCTTGTCGAAGTCGAAGCCCAGCGCCTTGTTGCCCTTAATCCGGGTCTGGTCGAGGTGCTGGTACTTGCCGAGGTTGAGCTTCTGCGCGCCCGGGATGCTGCTGGCGGACTTGCCGCCCAGCTCCAGCTTCACCCAGCTGTCCGGCTTGGCGTGGATCAGGTCGAGCTTCATCGACAGGTCCGAGGACGCGTCACCGATCAGGACGCGCATCTCGGCGCTCTGGCTCGGCTCGTGCACCTGCCCCTCGGCGCTCGAACCGGCACCGGACATGGTGAACCGGAAGTTCCCGTTCCTGATCTCGTTGGTGGAGTTGAGCAGGGCCTGCCTGGCGTCGCCGTTGACCGCGCCGGAGGCGCCCGGCGAGGCGCTGCCGGAGACCGTGGGGGACGCGGAGGCCCCCGCCTCGCCGGTCCCGGTGCTGTTGCAGGCGGCAAGCCCAGGAGTGAGCAGCGTCGCGGCGAAGACCGCCGCGCTGAAGCGCCGAATGGTCACGTGAACCTCTCAAGTGGGTCGTCCGGCCCGCGGGGGCGCCGGAGGCGTGGCGTCGAGGCCTTGCACCTGCCCCGCCGCACGAGTCCCGTCCGGCCGACGGAGCGAGCCGGCGAGGTCGCGTACCTTCTGTTCCCTGACGCCGCGTTCGGCAATCCCTGTCCGGTCCACCTGATGGAACACCACTCCTCGGGTGGGGGCGACGGACCACGCCGCGCCTTACCCCGGCGGCGTCAGTCCTTGAACATCTCGTAGACCTGGTCGGACGCCTCGACGACCTGCTTCGCCGGGGGCTTCCGCACCGGCCCGCCCAGGCCCGGCGGCGTCAGCGCAACGAGCCGGCGAGCTGCCGCAGCTCGTTCTCCCGGGCGTCGCCGATCACCAGGATCGTGCGGTTCGGTTCGAGCAGCACCAGGGCCTGATCGTTGCCCCGGCCGGTGTACCGCTGCCAGTTGCGCCCGCCCAGGTCGGTGGGCCCCTGGGGCTGCCCCTCGGCGGTCAGCTCGGCGGGCAGCAGCTTCTCCGGCGGCACGTTGCTCTGCACGAGCTGGACGCCCCGCCCCTCCGGAGTGAGATAGCCGACACGCAGGTTGGCACCACCCTCGACGGTGCGGTAGCTGGCGCTGACCGTACGCCAGCCGGAGCCCAGCCCCGCCGGCTCGCTGACCGGGAAGGCGTTCGCCGCGCGGGCCTGCTCGTAGGCGGGCGCGGCGTCGATCACGGTCGGCTGCTCGCCGCCGAGGAAACCCCGGTAGAAGGCGACCAGCAGGGCGATCGGGACGAGGAGCACCAGCAGCGAGAGCGCCATGTCCTTCGGCGACCGCTCGGAGCGGGACTTCTCCTTGCTGGCGGGCCGGCCGGCGGCCGGCCGCGCCGGCGGCACGTCGGCGTCCACTGCGGCGGCGTCGGGCGTCGGCTCGACCAGCGCCGGGTCGCCGCCGCCGGCGCCGGCGGGCGTCTCGACCAGCGCCGCCTCGGTGCCGGCCCCGGTCGCCGAGCCGCCGCCGGCCGGTCCCTTCGACGGGCCGGACCCGGCCACCGCGTCGGTCGCCCCGGTCGGGGTCACCGGCGGCTGGCCGTCGGGCGGGGTCTGGTCGGCGGGTACGCGGTCGGCAGGCTGTGCGGGGTCCACCCGTCCATTCTCGCAGCCGCGCGGGTGACCGATCCCGCCCACCACCGCCCCGCCCCGACACCGGACCTGTCATCGTGTGAGGATCAGCGACAAAGCCGGCAGCGGCGACCGCAGCACTCTGCCGGTCCACCCCGCAACGTCGCGAGGAGGAAGCCGTCATGACGACGAACACCAGGACGCGGATCCCCCAGGATCTCGACCGCAACCTTGCCCTCGACCTGGTCCGGGTCACCGAGGCAGCGGCGATGGCCGCCGGCCGGTGGGTCGGCCGGGGCGACAAGGAGGGCGGCGACGGGGCAGCCGTCGACGCGATGCGCAAGCTGATCAACTCGATCCCGATGCGCGGGGTGGTGGTGATCGGCGAGGGCGAGAAGGACAACGCGCCGATGCTCTTCAACGGGGAAGAGGTGGGCGACGGCACCGGACCCGAGGTGGACGTCGCGGTGGACCCGGTCGACGGCACCACGCTGATGAGCAAGGGCATGCCGAACGCGCTGGCGGTGCTCGCGGTCTCCGAGCGCGGCGCGATGTTCGACCCGAGCGCGGTCTTCTACATGGAGAAGCTCGCCGTCGGTCCGATGTACGCCGACGTGGTGGACATCAACGCCGGGGTGGCCGACAACCTGCGCCGGATCGCCAAGGTCAAGGGCACCGACGTCTCCGAGGTGACGGTCTGCGTGCTGGACCGCTCCCGCCACGACGACCTGGTCAAGCAGATCCGGCGTACCGGGGCGGGCATCCGGTTCATCTCCGACGGCGACATCGCGGGCTCGATCGCGGCCGCCCGGGGCGAGTCCGACGTCGACGTGCTGATGGGCATCGGCGGCACGCCGGAGGGGATCATCTCGGCCTGCGCGCTCAAGTGCATGGGCGGTGCGATGCAGGCCAAGCTCTGGCCGCGCGACGCCGAGGAGCGGGAGAAGGCGCTGGCCGCCGGGCACGACCTGGACCGGGTGCTCAGCACCGACGACCTGGTCACCGGCGACAACTGCTTCTTCGTGGCCACCGGTGTCACCTCCGGCGACCTGCTGCGCGGCGTGCGCTACCGGGCCGGCGGGGCGTACACCCAGTCGATCGTGATGCGCTCCAAGAGCGGCACGATCCGGGTGATCGACTCGTACCACCGGCTGGAGAAGCTGGCCCTCTACTCGGCGGTCGACTTCGACGGCCGGCCGCTGGCCGAGCAGGAGTGAGTACGGCCGGGACGGCGGTCCGTCCGACCGTCCCGGCGTCCCGGCGGATCGTCGCGACCGGGCTGGCGACCGCCTCGGGGGTCGCGGTGGCCGTGCAGTCCCGGATCAACGGCGAACTGGGCGTACGCCTGGCCGACGGGATCGCCGCCGCGGTGGTCTCGTTCGGGCTGGGCCTGCTGGTGCTGCTGGTGCTGGTCCCCGCCACCTCGGGTGGGCGGCGGGGACTGCGCGACCTGAGCGCGGCGCTGCGGGACGGCTCGCTGCGCCCGTGGCAGTGCCTGGGCGGGTTGTGCGGGGCGTTCCTGGTCGCCACCCAGGGGCTCACCATCGGCACGCTCGGGGTGGCCGTCTTCACGGTGGCGGTGGTCGCCGGCCAGTCCGCGAGCAGTCTGGCGGTGGACCGGGCCGGGGTGGGCCCGGCCGGCCGGCAGCCGGTGACGCCGAGCCGGCGGGCCGGTGCGGCGCTGACCGTGCTCGCCGTCCTGCTGGCGGTGGGCGACCGGCTGGGCGACCCGGGAGCCCTGATGCTGGCCCTGTTGCCGCTGCTGGCCGGGGTCGGCATCGCCTGGCAGCAGGCGGTCAACGGTCGGGTCCGGGTCGCCTCGGGCAGCGCCCTGGCGGCCACGCTGGTCAACTTCACTGTCGGCACGATCGCCCTGCTGGTCACCTTCGCTGTCGACGGCGCGGTCCGGGGCTGGCCGGCCGGCGCCCTGCCCGCCGAGCCGTGGCTCTACCTGGGCGGGCCGATCGGCATCGTGTTCATCGCGATCGCGGCGGCGATCGTCCGCTTCACCGGGGTGCTGCTGCTCGGGCTGGCCACCATCGCGGGGCAGATCGTCGGGGCCGTACTGCTGGACCTGGTCCTGCCGACCGCAGCCTCGCACCCGGGGCCGGCGACCCTGGCGGGCGCCGCGCTGACCCTGGTGGCGGTGCTGGTGGCCGCGCTCGGCCCGGCGCCCCGCCGCTGAGCCCGGGCCGGGCTCGCGGCGGGTGCCGGCGGGTCAGCGGCGCAGGGCCGTGACCGTCTCCTCGATCGCCCGGTCCAGCGGCGTCGCGTCGATGCCGAGGGTGGCGGTGGTGGCGGTGGAGTCCATCAGATACGGCCGGTCGAACTGGTAGGCGGTCTCGCGCAGCTCGCGCGCGAGCGGGTCGGCCAGGCCGCCGAGCCAGAGCACCGGGTAGGGCATCCGGGTCAGCTTCGGCGCGGGCGCGCCGACCAGCGCCGCCGCGCGGGTGGCCAGCTCGCGCATGCCGGCGGCGGGTGCGCTGGGCACGTGCCAGGCCCGGCCCCAGGCCCGCGCGTCGCCGGCGGCGACGACGAGGGTACGGGCGACGTCCGGGATGTACGTCCAGGTGTGCGGGGCGTCCCAGTCAACCGGGAGGAAGACCCGCCGCCCGTCGAGCACCCGGGGCAGCACCAGCATCGGCAGGGACGTGCCGCCGGCACCGAGGTAGTCGGAGCCGCGCACCTCGGTGACCCGGGCCCGGCCGGCCCGGTGGGCGGCGAGCGCCTCGGTCCACATCCGGTTGCGCACCCGGCCCTTGGTGCCGGTGGCGGCGAGCGGGGTCTGCTCGGTCATCGGGCCGTCGACCGGCCCGTACCCGTAGAGGTTGCCGACCGTGGCGAGCACCGCGCCGGTCCGCTCGGCGGCGGTGAGCAGCGCGCCGGCCAGCGGCGGCCAGTCGGTCGGCCACCGGTGGTACGCCGGGTTCGCGCAGTTGTACAGGGCGTCCGCGCCCTCGGTCAGCGCGGTGAGGCGGTCGGCGGCGGCGGCGTCGGCGGCGACCCGCTCGACGGCGGGATGCTCCGGCCCGCTGCCCCGGCGGGTCACCACCCGGACGCGCTCACCCCGCTCGGCGAGGAGACGGGCGGTGGCCGTGCCGACCGGACCGGAGCCGACGATCACGTGCAGGGACATGGGAACGCCTTTCGAAGCGGAGATACGAACCGAGAGCACTGCTCTCACTTGCCAACACCAGCATGCCCGCCCACCCACCGAGTCGTCAAGAGCAGTGCTCTCTTTTTTGATTGCCGCTCCAGTTCGTGGCAGAGTGGACCCATGCCCGCTTCCTCGATCCGCGCCCGGGTCCGCGCCGAGATGCTCGACGAGATCAAGGCAGTGGCCCGCCGCCACCTCGCCACCGACGGCGCCAACCTCTCGCTGCGGGCGGTCGCCCGGGACATGGGCATGGTGTCCTCCGCGATCTACCGCTACTTCCCGAGCCGCGACGACCTGCTCACCGCGCTGATCCTGGAGGCGTACGACGCGCTCGGCGACGCGGTGGAGTCGGCCGACGCCGGCGTCGACCGGCAGGACCTGCGCGGCCGCTGGCACGCGGTGTGCCGGGCGGCCCGGGACTGGGCCCTCGCCCACCCCGCCGAGTACGCCCTGCTCTACGGCAGCCCGGTGCCCGGATACGCCGCACCCGACGACACCGTCCTGCCGGCCCAGCGCCCGCCGGTGACCCTGGTCGGCATCCTGCGCGACGGGCTGGTCGACGGACGGCTGGCCGCCCCCGACGACGAGCTGCCCGAACCGCTGCGCGCCGACCTGGCCGAGATCGCCGCCGGGCTCTTCCCCGGCCTGCCGGAGTCGCTGCTGTCCCGGGGCATGGCCGGCTGGACCCAGCTCTTCGGCCTGATCAGCTTCGAGCTGTTCGGCCGGATCAACCGGACGCTCCCGCACCGGGACGCGTACTTCGACCACCAGACCGGGCTGATGGCCGACCTCATCGGCCTGCCCCGCTGACGGTCGCCTCAGCCGGCGTCGGAGGAGTGGCCCGGGAAGAGGTGGGCGCTCGGGTCGATGGCGACGGCGGCGTTGTTGACCGCGGTGGCCGCCTCGCCGAAGCCGGTGGCGATCAGCCGCACCTTGCCCGGGTACTCGGTGATGTCTCCGGCGGCGAAGACGCGCGGCAGGTTGGTCGCCATCGCGCTGTCCACCACGATGTGCCGGCGGTCCAGCCGCAGCCCCCACTCGGCCAGCGGTCCCAGATCGGCGGTGAAGCCCAGCGCCGCCACCACCGTGTCGACCGGCAGCGTCTCCGCGTCGCCGCCGCGCACGGTGATCTCGGCGGCGGTCACCGTCGCGTCCCCGTGCAGCCTGGTCAGCTCGGCGTTGACGATCACCCGCACCGGCAGGGCCAGCACCCGGGAGACCGTCGACGCGTGCGCCCGGAACTTCTCCCGCCGGTGCACCAGCGTCACCGAGCGGGCCAGCGGTTGCAGGGTCAACGCCCAGTCGAAGGCCGAGTCGCCGCCGCCGACGATCAGCACGTCCCGGTCGGCCAGCGCCGTCGGCTCGGGTACGAAGTAGACGATCCCGCCGCCCACGAAGCTCTCCGCCACCGGCAGCGGGCGCGGGGTGAAACTGCCCAGTCCACCGGTGATCACCACCGCGCCGCAGCGCAGCTGGTCACCGCCCGCGAGCCCGAGCACCGGCCGGCCGTCGACGTGGGCGAGCTTCTCCGCCCGGGTGCCGAGCAGGTACTCCGGGTGGAACGGCGCAACCTGGGCGACCAGGTTCGCCACCAGGTCCCGTCCCTTGACGGCGGGGAAGCCGGCGACGTCCAGGATCAGCTTCTCCGGGTACATCGCGGTGATCTGCCCGCCCGGCTCGGGCAGCGCGTCGACGACCGCCACGGACAGCCCCCGGAACCCGGCGTAGTACGCGGCGAACAGGCCCGTCGGGCCGGCCCCGATCACCGCGACATCGACCTCGCGCATGGGCGTACCGTCGCTTTCCGCTGGCGGATCAACGCGTGCTGCTGCCGACGGTAGGCCCGCCGCCCCCGCCGGGCAAGCATGTCCCGATCTCCGGCGGCGCGGTGGCGGGTCGCCCGGCTCAGGGCATGGTGAGGGTCGACTCCGAGTGGTACGGCCCGCCCGGCTCGGGCCGGCGGCGCCGGAACAGGATCGCCGCGACCACCCCGCCGAGCAGCCCGAACAGGTGCCCCTGCCAGGAGATCCGCTCGTCGGTGGGGAGGATGCCGAGCAGCTGCCAGCCGTAGAGCAGGCCGACCAGCAGCACCACCGCCAGGTTCCACCAGCTGCGCTCCACCAGGCCCCGGGTCAGCAGGATGCCGAGGTAGCCGAAGATCACCCCGCTGGCGCCGACGACCACCGAGTTGGGCGCGCCGGTGAACCAGACGCCGAGCCCGCTGACCAGCACGATGATCAGGGTGGACCAGAGGAAGCGCCGGGTGCCGGCGGCGAGCACGAAGGTGCCGAGCAGGATCAGCGGGATGCTGTTGCTGTAGAGGTGCTCGAAGCCGTGGTGCAGGAACGGCGAGAAGAAGACCCCGTCCAGGCCCTGGATGCGGTGCGGGATGATCCCCGCGGCCACGTCGAGGCCGAAGTCGAGCCCCTGGTCGAGGGCCTCGATGAGGAAGAGGAACGGCACGACCGCGCACATGGCGACGAAGGCCCGGCCGAGGGCGGCGTAGAACGCGTCGGTGCCGAACCGGGTCGGGTCGCCGCCCGGTGGGTGCAGGGTCACCCTGACAGGGGTATCAGCATTCGTGGCCGACCGCCACCTGGGCGGCGTGCCGGCCCAGAGCACGACGAGGGCGGGGCGGGTGGTCGCCCACCCGCCCCGCCCTCGTTCGCGACGATCAGTACCAGCCGACGCTCTGGCTGTGCGCCCAGGCGCCGCAGGGGTCGCCGTAGCGGCCCTTGATGTAGCCCAGGCCCCACTTGATCTGGGTGGCCGGGTTGGTCCGCCAGTCGTCGGCGACGCTGTCCATCTTGCTGCCCGGCAGGGCCTGCGGGATGCCGTACGCCCCGGAGGAGGGGTTGCTGGCCTTGTGGTTCCAGCCGCTCTCCTTCGTCCAGAGCTTGTCCAGGCACGGCATCTGGTCGATCTTGAAGCCGGCGTCGAGCAGCAGCGCGCAGCCGATCTCGCGGTTGCCGCTGAACTCGTTGCAGGACGCGGGGATCGGACCGGTGAACGGCTGGGTCTTGGCCTCGGCCTCCTTGGCCGCCGCCTCCCGCGCCTTCTTCCGGGACGCCGCGGCGGCCTCGGCCTCGCGGGCCCGCTCGGCCGCCTCCTTGGCGGCCGCGGCGGCCCGCAGCTTCGCCTGGTACTCGGCGGCCCGCTGCTTGGCCGAGCTGCGCTGGTGGTCGGCCTGCCGCTCGCGCTGGTAGTCGTACTCGGCCTGGTCGACCTGGAGGCCGACCTGCGCGGTCAGGCCCTGTTGCTGGGTTTCCCGGTCTTCGCCCAGGTAGAAGCCGCCGGCAACGCCCACGGAGAGCAGTGCGACGGCGGCCGTACGGGCGCCGAACCGGCTCCACAGCCGACTCACGAAGTGGTCCCTTCGTCGGGGGCAAGGACGCGGCGCGGGCCGGCCGTCTCCGGACGCGGTCGTGCCGCGAGCGCCCCGACCGGAGCCGGTCGCATCCGACGCACCGACTCTCGCCGTGGCTCGTCCTTGGGGTGGGACGAACGATACTCGACGATCTTGTCGGGGCGCGGGCGCTCGTTGGACACCATCGCGCACAGTGAGACTGATGGGAAACCAACAGACCCATTTGTGACCTGCGCCACAAGATGAATGTGGACGGAAGTGAGCGCAACGGACGCCCGAGACGACTACTGCGGGATGTCCTCCAGCAGATCAGTCACCATCGCGGCGATCGGCGACCGCTCCGAACGGCTCAGCGTGACGTGCGCGAAGAGCGGGTGACCCTTCAGCGCCTCGATCACCGCCGTCACACCGTCGTGCCGGCCCACCCGCAGGTTGTCCCGCTGAGCGACGTCGTGGGTGAGCACCACCCGGGACCCCTGACCGATCCGGGACAGCACGGTGAGCAGCACGCCCCGCTCCAGCGACTGCGCCTCGTCGACGATCACGAAGGCGTCGTGCAGGCTCCGGCCCCGGATGTGGGTCAGCGGCAGGACCTCCAGGATCCCCCGCGAGGTGACCTCCTCCAGCACGTTCTCGTGCACGACCGCGCCGAGGGTGTCGAAGACCGCCTGCGCCCAGGGCGACATCTTCTCCGACTCCGAGCCGGGCAGGTAGCCCAGCTCCTGGCCGCCGACGGCGTACAGCGGGCGGAAGACGATCACCTTCTTGTGCCGGCGGCGTTCCATTACCGCCTCCAGGCCGGCGCAGAGCGCCAGCGCGGACTTGCCGGTGCCGGCCCGCCCGCCCATCGAGACGATGCCGATCGACTCGTCCAGCAGCAGGTCCAGCGCGACGCGCTGCTCGGCCGAGCGACCGTGCAGGCCGAACGCCTCCCGGTCACCCCGCACCAGCCGGACGGTCTTGTCGGGCAGCACCCGGCCCAGCGCCGAGCCGCGGGCCGAGTGCAGCACCAGGCCGGTGTGGCAGGGCAGGCCCGCCGCGGCGTCCAGGTCGAGGGTCTCACCGGCGTAGAGCCGGCCGATCTCCTCCTCGCCCAGCTCCAGCTCGGCCATGCCCGTCCAGGTGGGGTCGCTGGCCTGGCCGTGCCGGTACTCGTCGGCCCGCAGCCCGACCGAGGCGGCCTTGACCCGCAGCGGCATGTCCTTGCTGACCAGGGTCACCTCCCGGCCCTCGGCGGCCAGGTTCAACGCCACGGAGAGGATCCGGGCGTCGTTGGACTCGCTGCGGAAGCCCGGCGGCAGCACGCCGTCGTCCGAGTGGTTGAGCTCCACCCGCAGCGTGCCGCCGGCGTCGTTGGCGGGCACCGGGCGGTCCAGCCGCCCGTGCCGCACCCGCAGCTCGTCCAGCATGCGCAGGGACTGCCGGGCGAACCAGCCCAGTTCGGGGTGGTGGCGCTTGCCCTCCAGTTCGGAGATGACCACCAGGGGCAGGACCACCTCGTGCTCGGCGAAGCGGTGGAACGCCGCCGGGTCGGACAGGAGCACCGAGGTGTCCAGGACGAACGCCTGGCCGGCTGGTCGGGGCTCCTCGGTGCCGGCCGGGGCGGCGGCCGTCGTACGGCGGCTCCGGGTGGCTCGGCGGGTCGTGGCAGTCGCGGCCGGGGTCTGGTCGGCACCGGCGGGCGTACGGCGAGTCGTCACAGGCCTGCTCCGACGGATGGGCACCCGCCACCCGTGTTCCGCCTCCTCCGGTGCCCGGGGACACGGGGTCGGATGCGGAACCCCGTGCGCGAGGTCGCAGTTCCGGGCGGACCGGCTGGCCCGGGAGAACCCCGTGCCATGCCTAGACGCTAGCGGCGCCGGGCCACCTCGGCTAGAGGTGGAGGTGGATCTCCCTCGACCGGGACGTGAACGTCGGCGGCGGACCGGCCGGGATGCATGCCCCCTGCGCGCATCCCGGCCGGTGGGGCCACCGTCACCGGTCTGACGTGGCCCCGACGGTGCGTGCCCGCCGCGGACGACGCACCGGGTCGGTGCCGGCGTGGGTCGTCAGCCCTGCCGCCGGACGAGGGTCCCGGTCGGGTGCCGGCCGGTGACCGGGGGGACCGGGGCGGTAAAGGAGGAGCCGGTGTACGTGGTGCCCTGGCGGGCGACCGCGGTGGTGGTGACCGTCGCGGTGGTCACCGCCGGTGGCCCGCTCACCGGCCCGGCCAGGGCCGAGGCGATCGCGGCCTGGGCGTCGCGGCGTCGCCGGTTCCACGCCCCCCGGTCGCCGTCGAAGTAGCCCTGCCGGTAGCCGAAGCGATAGCCGATCCGGTAGCTGAGCTGGCCGTGCAGCCGGCCCGCCGCGTAACTGGTGGCGCCGAGGACGAGGACGAGGAAGACCGCGAGGAACGGGCTCATCCGGCGGCTCCGCCGCGCCGCGCCGGCCCGGTCACCGGTCCTCCGGCTCGATCGTGGTGGGGTCGACGACCAGGAGCCGCTCCAGGTCGTCGGTGCTGACCTCCTCCACCAGCTCGACGCTGATCCGGCACCCGTCCAGGAGGATCTCGGCGACCGAGGAGCGGCGGATCTCGCCGCCGGCGTCGTAGACCCGGACGCTGAGCTCCGGACAACCGAGATGGGTACGCCAGGCGTCCCACTCGTCCCGGTCCCCCACGCTCAGGGACAGGTAGCGGCACCCTCGGGCGAGGTAGAGGCGCCAGGGCGCGCTCAGTCCCGCGGCCACCCCCTCCGCGATCAGGCCGAAGGCCTGGGCACGGGTCGCGAGCTCGGTCACCGCACCTCCCGCGCGCTGGGGGCGTGACGCATGTGAGCACTGATCGTCTCATGCACGTGACACACCGTAGATTGTCCCACGAGCGTGACAGTATCAGCTTTTCGTCCGGTTACCGCCGAACCTAAGTCCTTCTATTCTGCCCAGGTGACACCCCTCGGAAAGGCCCCTGGATCGTTAACACGCGCCCGGAGAGAGTCGTCCCGTTCGCGTGACACCCATACCCACGGACTCCCCACCACGGCCGTCCGGCCGTACCGTCACGGGGTGACCGAGACCGCCCCCGCCCGGAAGATCGCCTTCGCCAGTTTCGTCCGCCGGGCGCTCGACGACGCCCGGGCGATGCGGGCCTGGACGGGCACCGAGGTCTCCCGCCGCACCGGCGTCTCCCGGCAGACCATCAACCGGTGGGTCCGCGGCGACTGGGCCAGCGACCCGGAGGTGGAGCGGGTGGTCGCCTTCTGCGAGGGGCTCGGGCTCAACCCCGCCGCCGCCTTCGCCGCGCTGGGCTGGGACCGGGCCGCCGCGCCCCGCACCGCGGCGACGCCACCGCCGATGGACCCGGACGTGGAGGCCCTGCTGCGCCGGCTGGTCGATCCCGCCGTCTCGGAAGCGGAGAAGTTCCACATTCGAGAAACCATTCGTTATCTCGCTTATCGCCCGACGCTGCCGGCCGACGTCCGAAAACGAGACGAACAGGCCGGGTAGTTCCTCAGATGGCGAAAGAACGCCTGGTCAGACCTCTTCGTTTCGCTACGGGCCAGGAACGGGCGCGCTAGCGTCCGTATTCGTACTGCTTGGGCTCGTCATCGGCGGGGGGACGGGACAAGGCCGAACCCAGCCCTGCGGGACAGAAGGAGGGGTCTGTCCATGACCCTGAAATGGTGGGCAGTCGTGGTCGCGGCGGTGTCGATGACATCGTTCGTGACCGCAAACGTCGCGATAGGCGCGGTCGAGGGCGAGCAGATGCCACTGGTCGTCAACCTCCTCGCGCTCACCACCGCCGGCACCGCGGTGGTGCTGGCCGTGGTCGCCGAGCTGCACGAGCGGCTCAACGACCGGGTCAGCGCACTGACCGAGTTCCTGGTCGCCCGACTCAACGAGATCGAGACGCAGGCCGGCGACCGGAACACCGGATTCGTCGAGGGTTACCTGCTCAGCCACGGCCAGCAGGCCGACGTGGTGCCGTTCGGGCGCCCGCGCCGGGGAGCCGCCGAACGCTGACCGACCACCTGCGAAATCGCCCACCGCCGGAGGCGAGAAGGCGTCATCTCGCGGCCACGAATGAGCCGCCGCCGCCGGGGTACGCTGTCGCGCGTGCCGCCGTTGAATCTGGGCAACCAGCAGCCGAAGACTCCGTTGGACGCCGAACACGCCTGGCGGGCCACCGCCGCACGGGCGGCCCACACGGTGCTCTTCTTCGACTTCGACGGCACCTTGGCGCCGGTCGACGACGACCCCACCGCCGTCCAGCCCGCGCCCAAGGTCCTCGCCGCGCTGGAGGCGCTCGCCCCGGTGGTGCAGCGGGTGGCGATCGTCTCCGCCCGCCCGGTCGACTTCCTCCGCGACCACCTCGGTGGCCTCGCCGGCATCGACCTGTACGGGCTGTACGGGCTGGAGCACAGCCATTCCGGGGGCGAGACGGTGACCGAGCCGGCCGCCCTGCCCTGGGTGCCGACCATGGCGGAGCTGGCCGACCTGGCCCGGGCCGAACTGCCGGCCGGCACGCTGGTCGAGTTCAAGCGGTTGAGCGTCGCCCTGCACTGGCGTACCGCGCCGGGGCTGGGGCCGCAGGTCGAGCAGTGGGGACGCGCGCAGGCCGAGCGGCTGGGGCTGAAGGTGCAGGCCGGCCGGATGGTGCTGGAGCTCAAGCCCCCGGTCGACCGGGACAAGGGCCTGGTCATCGGCGAGATCGTTCGCGACGCCGGTGGCGCCTGGTACTTCGGCGACGACGTCTCCGACATCAAGGCCTTCGCCGCGCTGCGGGCCCGCGCCGCCGCCGACCCGGACTTCTTCGGCGTCTGCGTGGCCGTGGCCAACCCGGAGACCGGTCACGAGGTGGCCGACGCCGCCGACCTCACCCTCGACTCACCGGCCGCCCTCGGCGACTTCCTCACCAGGGCGCTGCCCCACCTGACCTGACCGACCGCCGCCGTGGGCGCGGGCGAGCCCGTCAGGCGCCGAAGCGGCGCTGGCGGTTGGCGTAGGAGCGCAGGGCGCGGAGGAAGTCGACGCGGCGGAAGTCGGGCCAGTTGAGTTCGCAGAAGTAGAACTCCGAATGGGCCGACTGCCAGAGCATGAAGCCGGAGAGGCGCTGCTCACCGCTGGTCCGGATGATCAGATCCGGGTCCGGCAGGCCCTTGGTGTAGAGGTGCTCGGAGATGTGGTCGACGTCCAGCGCGCCGGCCAGCTCCTCGATGGTGCCGCCGGTGGCGGCGTGCTCCAGCAGCAGGGAGCGCACCGCGTCGGCGATCTCGCGCCGGCCGCCGTACCCGACGGCGATGTTGACCTGGGCGCCACCGGCGCAGTCCCGGGTGCGCTCCTCGGCGGCCTTGAGGGCCTGCGCGTGGTGCGAAGGCAGCACGTCGAGCGCGCCGACCATCCGCAGCCGCCAGGGGTTGCCCTCCTCGGCCAGCTCGGTGGTCAGGTCCTCGATGATCTGAAGCAGCGGATCCAGCTCCTCCGCCGGCCGGGAGAGGTTGTCGGTGGAGAGCAGCCAGAGCGTGACGTGGCCCACACCGGCGGCGTCGCACCAGCGCAGCAGCTCCTTGATCCGCTCGGCGCCCATCCGGTGCCCGTCGTTGGGATCGACGAGGCCCATCTCCCGCGCCCACCTGCGGTTGCCGTCGCACATGACGCCGACGTGCCGGGGCACCGGCTTGCCCGCGAGCGACGCCGTCAGCCGGCGCTCGTACACGGAGTAGAGAAGGTTCCGCAGAGTCATCACCTTGCAGGGTAGCGACCCGCCCGGCCGATGGTGACCTCGGAGGTTAACTACGCGCCGAGAGACCGATGCCGATCATGGCGAGGGTGCGGGCGTCCAGCCGGCCGTCACCGAGCCCCAACTCGACGACGCTGCGGTAGACCCGGTCGTCGCGGCGGGCCGCCCGGACGGCGGCGTCGACCACCCGCCGGTGCCGGGCCAGCCAGGCGGCGACCGAGCTGTGCCGCAGGTGCGTACCGAGCCGTCGGCGCAGCGCCTGGGCGTACCGGTCGGCCGCCCGGTCCGGTGCCGCCGCGGCGGCCGCGCCGGCCAGCGCCCCGGAGAGCAGCGCGTAGAAGATCCCCTCGCCGGTGAACGGGTTGATCAGGGAGAGCGCGTCGCCGGCCAGCACCACCCGACCCCGACCGGGCGACGGCCGGTGCGTCGACAGCGGCAGGTGGTGGGCGCGCAGCCCGGTGACCGTGGCCGGGTCGGTCGCCGGCAGCAACGCGGCGAGCCGGTCCAGCAGGTGCGCGCGGCTCAGCGGTTCGCCCCGCAGCACCTCCCCGTACCCGACGTTCGCGCGACCGTCGCCGATCGGGAAGGACCAGGCGTACGCCGGCCAGCGCGGCCCCGAGGTGACGATGAACTGTTCGGGCGGGCCGGGCAGCGCCGGGGCGTACCCCCGGATGGCGAGTGCGAGGTGGCGGTCCGGGTTCGGCGGGTGGCCGAGCGCGCGGCGGACGATCGACCCGGCCCCGTCCGCGCCGACCACCGCCCGCGCGGCCAGTTCCCCGTCCAGCACCACCCGGTCGTGGCGCGGCTCGACCCGGCGGACGGTGTGCCGGCACAGCACGGCGCCGGCGGCCACCGCCGCCGCGACCAGCCGGGCGTCGAACACCTCGCGGGGCACCGTGTACGCGGGCCGGGGCAGCGCCCGGGCCACCGCCGGGCCGCCCGGACCGACCAGGCGCAGCGCGGGCAGCGGGGCGTACCCGGCCACCGCATCGGTCACCCCCAGCCCGGCGAGGACGTCCAGCGCGTGCGCCGCGATGCCGTCCCCGCAGGCCTTGTCCCTCGGGAAGTCGGACCGGTCCAGCAGCAGCACCCGGGCACCGGCCCGGCGGGCGGCCAGCGCGGCGGCCGCCCCGAAGCGGCCGCCGGGCACCGGGTGGCTGCTCACCAGTCGCGTCGCGGCCGTCACGTACAGCCCCTTGA
>NZ_JAGPYL010000037.1:0-49446 GCF_018070095.1 Micromonospora sp. U56 | reverse complement strand
CGGCCTCGACGAAGTCGCCCACGAACTGAACACCCGCCCCCGCCAGACGCTGAGCTGGGCAACCCCAACCCAGCGCCTGGCTCAACTCATCGCGCCCTGACGATTGCACTCACCACTTGACGCCGCCCGGCGTGTCGCGGCAATAACTTCATGATCAACGGGCGTGGAGCGGGGGTCAGGCGAAGAAGCGGGCCAGGTGGGAGGGGGAGGGTGGGGGCTCGCTGGCAGGGAGGGGGGTGAGGTCGGCGAAGATCGAGGCGCCGTCGCAGCCGGCGTGCAGGGGATACCAGCGCGGGGTGCCCGGCGGGCGCTGCCCGCAGATGCCCTTGATCGTCTGCACGTCGAGCAGGCGTACGTGGGTCGGGTCGGCCACCGCGTTGACGTGCCTCCACCAGGGGCTCATCACGTGCAGCACGCCGCCCGGGCGCAGCACCCGGTGGCACTCGTCCACCAGCGGCAGGAAGTCGATCAGGTGCTCCAGGATGTGCACCGCGAACAAGACGTCGACCGAGTCGTCGGCCAGCGGCAGCGAGCCGGACAGGTCCGCCACGGCGTCCACCCCGGGCGCCGGGAAGATGTCCAGCCCCAGGTTGGTCGGGTACTGCTTCTGGCCGCCGCAGCCCAGGTCCACCACCACCGGCTCCCGGCCGCCCACGCCGACCCGGCACCACACGCCGTAGACCCCGGCCAGCCGGCCCACCAGGTCGCGGACCATCCGCAGCTCGGCCGGCTCGGCCACCGCACCGGTCAGGTGGGCGACCCCCCGGTCGAACCGCACGTCCACGGCGAGCCCCCGCAGCCGTTCGTCGTGGCGGACCTGGTCCGCCCAGGCCTCGGCGAGGAATCCGTCGATCGCCCGCAGCCGCTCGGCCGAGGGCGGCGTCTGAGCCAGCGCGACCATGGCCACCTCCCGCCGGCCGTTACCCGCATTGCCGCCCGGTATGCGTGGCGCGCCCGGTTCAGCCGGAAATGGTGCGCCGAGCGGACCGGCCGCCGCCCCGTATCCGCTGGCGTGGCGCCGCGCTCGCCTTCGGCCGCTTGAGGTGGTAGCGGTGCAGCTCGTTGTTGCCGGGCAGCGACGGGTCCTCGCTCATCGCCACCAGCTCCCAGCCCTGGTCGCCGGCCCGGTTCAGGTGGGCCAGCGCGGTGTCGCCGTACGGCGTGACGTCGACCATCGAGCCGTCCGGGCCGTACCAGACGAAGACGACCTCCCAGCCGATGTCGTTGGTGGCCGCCTGACGTCGCCGGACCAGCAGCGCGTACTCCCACTTGAGCATGGGCTCATTCTCACCCGCCGCGTGCCGGGCGGCACGGATCAATCCTCGGCGATCCGTCCGGCGTCCACCCGCAGCCGCCGGTTGACGCTCACCGCGTCCAGCATCCGCCGGTCGTGGGTCACCAGCAGCAGCGTCCCCGGGTAGTTGGCCAGCGCCGACTCCAGCTGCTCGATCGCCGGCAGGTCCAGGTGGTTGGTCGGCTCGTCGAGCACCAGCAGGTTGACCCCGCGCCCCTGCAACAGCGCCAGCGCCGCCCGGGTCCGCTCGCCGGGGGAGAGGGTCGCCGCCGGCCGCAGCACGTGCTCCGCACGCAGGCCGAACTTGGCCAGCAGCGTCCGCACGTCCGCCGGGGTCAGCTCGGGTACGGCGGCACCGAACGCGTCCACCAGGGGTTGGTCGCCGAGGAAGAGCCCCCGGGCCTGGTCGACCTCGCCGACCACCACGCCCGGGTTGAGCGCGGCGTGCCCGGCGTCCAGCGGCAGCCGGCCCAGCAGCGCGGCGAGCAGGGTGCTCTTGCCGGAGCCGTTCGCCCCGGTGATCGCCACCCGGTCCGCCCAGTCGATCTGAAGGTCCACCGGGCCGAGGGTGAAGCCGCCCCGGCGGACGAGGGCGCCGCGCAGCGAGGCCACCACCGCGCCGGCGCGGGGCGCGGCGGCGATCTCCATCCGCAGCTCCCACTCCCGCCGCGGCTCCTCGACCGCCTCCAGGCGCTCGATCAGCCGCTCGGTCTGCTTCGCCTTCGCCGCCTGCTTCTCAGTCGCCTCGGCCCGGAACTTGCGGCCGATCTTGTCGTTGTCGGTGGCCTTGCGCCGGGCGTTCTTCACGCCCTTCTCCATCCAGGCGCGCTGGGTGCGCGCCCGGGACTCCAGCGCCGCGCGGGTGTCGGCGTACTCCTCGTAGTCGGCCCGGGCGTGCCGGCGGGCCACCTCCCGCTCCTCCAGGTACGCCGCGTACCCGCCGCCGTAGTGCCGGACCTGCTGCTGGATGAGGTTCAGCTCCAGCACCCGGGTCACCGTCCGGGTCAGGAACTCGCGGTCGTGGCTGACCAGCACCGTGCCGGCGCGCAACCCGGTGACGAACCGCTCCAGCCGTTCCAGGCCGGCCAGGTCCAGGTCGTTGGTGGGCTCGTCGAGCAGGAAGATGTCGTACCGGCTGAGCAGCAGCGACGCCAGCCCGGCCCGCGCCGCCTGGCCGCCGGAGAGGGCGGTCATCGGGTGGTCCAGGTCGACGGTCAGCCCCAGCTCCGCGGCGACCTGCTCCGCCCGCTCCTCCAGGTCCGCGCCGCCGAGACCGAGCCAGCGCTCCAGCGCGTCCGCGTACGCGTCGTCCGCGCCGGGCCCGCCCGCGGTCAGCGCCTCGGTGGCCGCGTCCAGCGCGGCCTGCGCCGCCGTGACCCCGGTACGCCGGGCCAGGAAGTCGCGGACCGCCTCGCCCGGCCGGCGCTCGGGCTCCTGCGGCAGGTAGCCGACGGTGGCGGTCGGCGGGTTCAGCGACACGCTGCCCAGCTCCACCGGCAGCAGCCCGGCCAGGGTGCGCAGCAGGGTGGACTTGCCGGCCCCGTTGACCCCGACCAGCCCGACCACGTCGCCGGGGGCGACCACCAGCTCCAGGTCGGAGAAGAGCAGCCGGTCACCGTGCCCGGCGGCGAGGTCCTTGACGATCAGCGTGGCGCTCATGAGGAGCCGAGCGTACCGTCGCCGCCGCGCCCGCCGGATCGGGCGACCCGCGGTACGCGGGCCCGGGACGCGAGGCAGACTCACTCCCGTGGTGACCACACTGACGATCGACTGCGGCGGTGGCGGGATCAAGGCGAGCGTGCTGGATGCCGCCGGCACGATGCGCGCCCGGCCACTGCGGGTGCCGACGCCGTACCCCCTGCCGCCGGCGCTCTTCGTCAAGACGCTGGTGGAACTCGGCGCCCGGCTGCCCGCCGCGGACCGGGTGACCGTCGGAATGCCGGGCATGATCCGGCACGGCGTGGTGGTGGCCACCCCGCACTACGTGACGCGTTCCGGCCCGCGCAGCCGGGTCGACCCGGACCTGGTCGCCGAGTGGTCCGGGTACGACGTCCGCAGCGCGCTCGGCGACGCCTTCGGGGCGCCGGCGCTGGTGCTCAACGACGCCGAGGTGCACGGGGCCGGGGTGGTCGCGGGGACCGGCTGCGAGCTGGTGCTGACCCTCGGCACCGGGCTGGGCAGCGCGCTCTTCGACGGGGGGCTGCTCGCCCCGCACCTGGAGCTGTCGCACGCGCCGGTGCGCTGGGGCACCACCTACGACACGTACGTCGGGGAGCCGGAGCGGCGCCGGCTCGGCGACGCGTTCTGGTCCCGCCGGATCCGGCAGGTGGTGGAGGGGCTGCGGCCGGTGTTCCGCTGGGACCGGCTCTACCTGGGCGGGGGCAACTCCCGGCTGATCCGGCCGGAGCAACTGGCCAGAATGGGAGAGGATGTCGTCGTCGTCCCGAACACGGCCGGGATCGTGGGCGGTGTCCGGGCCTGGGAGCTGGTCGACGGCCGGTACGACCCGGCCCCCTGAGCGATTTCTGCCCGGGAACACTCGCGGCGCGGCCGGTGTTGTGCCAGCGTCGGACCAGAGGCGGCTCGACAGGAGGAGGTGGGTCGGGATGGATCTTCTGGCTGAGTATCGGCGGGCGGCCATGTTCTTCGAAGCGGGTGACCCGACCGGAGCGGCCCGGCTGCTGGAGCCGATCGTGGAGGCCGAGCCCGGCAACTCCTCGGTACGCCAGCTGCTGGCCCGCGCGTACTTTCAGTCGGCCCAGCTCAACCGGGCCGAGGAGCAGTTGCGCGAGCTGGTCGAGCGGGACCCGAGCGACCACTACGCCCACCACGTGCTGGGCCGCACCCTGGAGCGGCTGAACCGGCACGCCGACGCGCTGCGGCACCTGCGGATCGCCGCGGCGATGCACTCGACCAACGACGACTACACGACCGCGCTGCGCCGGGTGGAGACCCGGGTCGGGCTCGGTCGCTGACGCACGATCCTCGGGGCGGCCCTGCCGGGCCGCCCCGACGCGTGTCCGCAGGCCGGCCGCGGGCCCGCCTACGATTGCGGGATGGGAGCTGACCTGGCGGTGGGCGCGGCATGAAGCTGAAGCTGGACCTGCACGAGATCTTCAACAAGGGCCACGACATCGACCGGGCGCTGCGCGGGATCATGGACGAGGCGGTGGCGAAGAAGGCCACCCTCGTCGAGATCATCCCCGGTAAGGGCTCCGGGCAGCTCAAGAAGCGGGTGCTGCGGTTCCTCGACCAGAAGGACGTCAAGCAGCTCTACCACCGGGTCGAGAAGGACTCGAAGAACTTCGGCCGGCTCTTCGTGCACTTCCGCTGGAAGTAGGAGCCCCGGCTTCCCGACCTCCTGCACTACCCCCGACACGGCTCTTGACCTGCGGAAACGCCTTTCGTTGGTTTCCGGCATCTTCCGCCGTTACTCGCGCTCGGTCGTGCCGGATCTGTGCCCGGCCCTGAACCTATGGTTTGCCGGCAAGGCGGTTGCTGACGGTCCGGTAAGCAGGTCGCGAGCCTCGACTGGCCGGTCGAGGGCTGTGACGGTGGCATGGGTCGCTGCACTTCCGGTGCTGTAAGCGACCCGGTCGAGACGGAGCTTCGACCCCCGCCGGCAGGAAGCGGGCACATGCTGTCGACGAGTGCGGTTCAGAGCGGAGCAGCGTTGATGGCCAGCTGCCACGCGCCGTTCGTTGGCAAGCCTCCACAATCGGCGTCGAGGCATTCGGCCCCACCCGACGTCAGCCGACCAGACCGCTCAAGCCCCGGGTGATCCCGGGTACCCCAGATGGCTACCGGCCCAGCCGATGCTCCCGGGTGGCTGCTTCCACTCGTTGGCGCGCCTCTTTGAGATGGGCAGGTTGGGCCAACGCTTGCGCGCTGCTTGCCGGCTGGCGCCCACCGCTGCACCAAGCTCGGGATAGCCAGCACCGCACTGCACCGCGTCCTCGGCGCTGGCGGACACGAGATCGGCGAGAAGACGACGCATCTGCTCTCCTGCCGCCATCCGTGCCAGGTGAGTCCGCATCCTCTCCGTGTAGCTCTGCTCGTGGTCTGCTCTGCGCAAGGCATCCATGTCGGAGGCGTTCAGCCGCCGCGCCCAGTTGGCCGCAACAGCGCTCAGCTCCCGCCCAAGTTCCTGCCGCTCTTCCGGCGTTAGGTCGCGCATGACCACACTCCCTCGTCAGTGACCTCGCACTTCAGAGTCCGCTCGACAACAATAGTTGTCAACCCTTGCGGGCGCGCGGTCGGTGGTCTGACTGTCCTCTGTCCTGGCGGTTGGGTCCCGGACATCTCGCTTACAAGAGGAAGATGCCGGCGCGCGCGCCGCCAGCAGGCCAGGGACGGCCGCATCCCTTTGGGCTTTGCCCCAGCCGGGTGAGCACCAACCCGGTGGCGGGTACTCCTCGGCCGATTGCCTCGTCCCGGACGAACGATCGTGGAGCCCTGGCCAGCAGTTGGACAATGCCTGGCCTGCACCCGCCGTCCGTCAACTCCAAGTCCGTCCGGGCATGTGCTCCTTCCTTGTCACTCAGTTGGTGACCCGCCAGGCGAGCAGCCGGCGATACGCCTCCAAGCCGTCCGGTACCCATGCCCACTCGGCGAGTCGCTGTTTCAGCTCGTCCTCGGTCAGGAACGCGTGCCAGGCGACCTCTTCGGCCTGCGGAGTGACTGTCTGTGGACAGCGCACCTCGTAAACAAAGGACCACCAGGTGTGCTCCGGCGTCTCGTAGAGGAACTTGAACAGCGGTACAGGCGCGGGCAGCTGTCGTGTCCCGGCTGATGCATTACACGGCGGGTTCACCAGATGCTTGACATGATCGACGCTTCGTTGTTCAGCGTCGACCGATCGGCTAACCAGTCCTGCAACCGCCGGCTCGTATGGTCACGGGCATGATCGGCAAGGTTTCGGATGCCATGGTGCAGCACCGGCACGTCGTCTTGATGCTTGGTCTACTGGTGGCGGGCGTGAACGTCGCGGCCGTCGGGTTCGTGCCTACCTTGGGTCAGCGCCTGTTCTTCCCGCTGCTCTTCCTTACCTTGGCGGTCCTGGTCCTGGCGCTCATCACTACGGGGATCCGTCCGGCCTACTTCGTCGTGCAGCCGCAGATTCCGGCCTTCGCCACACCCGCGCCAGCGTGGAAGGTGTTCATTGCCCTGGGCTTCCTCGCGCCTGCATCGGCCAGCATCGGCGCAGTGGTGCGTTCGACCAGGGCAGGCATTGTGTCGACGTTCGACGTGGTTGCAAATATCCCCTGGTTTGTGCTGATCGCGCTGTTGCTGGTTGAGGCGTGGCGGGGTTACGGGGTACAGCTCCATCCTTACGGGATACGGCAGCGTTGGGCTCTCGGCTCACTCACTGTGCCGTGGGAGGCCCTACCGGCCGCTCAGATCCCCCCAGGTGTCGACCGCCCCTCGCGGCTCCGGATGGCGATCGCGGAACCCCAGCTGGTGCGGCGACGCGGTATTCCGTGGAGCCGGAAGGCCCTGCGCACCGACAACATCGACGCTGGGTTTCTCGCCGCTGCAATCCGGCACTACGTCTGTCACCCGGAACACCGGGTCGCGATCGGCAGCCAGGCCGAGTACCAACGGCTTCTCGCCGAGTTGCCCGACCGGGACGGTTGGAAGGACGCGGGCGACGACTCCTAGCCAAACGTCAAGCATGTCCTGGGACGGATTCTCGTCAAGCATGTGGTGGGACTAGACATGCCGGCAGACGGCCCGACCGCTTCTCCCGCACACCTCGGGACGTGGCTCCTCAGTGGGGTTTCTCGTCGGGGGCTTCTTCTTCGTGCCAGCGGGCTCGCCAATCGGCCTCGTGCTTCTCGTAGGTGGTCTTCTCCTCGAAGACGGCGCTGAGCAGGGCTTGGCGGGCGTCCGCCATGACCACCATCTCGGTCGCCACCAAGCCGATGCAGATGGCCGTGAGCAGGGCGAGGGCCGCCATTGCGGGGAGGTGTGTGGCGAGGGGGATGGCGGCCGCGAGTACGAGCACGGTGCCGACGCGGGTCCAGGAGAGCGTGCCGAGGGTGCGCAGTTGGAACAGCATTCCGCCGACGAGGTAGACGATCACCCCGACGAACAGCAGCGGCACGCCGGGGCCGTGCGTCGGCTCGGTCAGGCTGATGGAGCGGTCGGCGACCTGCCGCACGATCTCCTCGGCACCGAGGGCGAACAGGATGATCCCGCCGATCATGACGAGCTGGCAGTACGTGTAGGCGTCCCGCGCCATGGCGACCCGGGCGAGGCCCTGCGCCGCGTGCTGAGCGATCCGGGCGGCCGGAGCGATGACGTCGAAGTGCGTCCACCAGAGGGCGGCGGTGAAGAAGATGCCGAGCACCGCCGCCGCTACCGCCGGCCAGGTGACCGGCTCACCGAGGAGGTTGCCGCCGACGCCGACGGAGATGATCGACTCGCCGAGGGCGATGATGAGGATGAAGTCGTACCGTTCGGTCCAGTGCTCGGCGGAGGTCAGCACCCAGCCCCACGCGCCAGCGACCAGGGGGGCGCCGTACTGCAACAGGACGACGGCGATCCAAAGCCCGTCGCGCAGCATGTCGGCCCGCCCCCGGTCGTCGATCTGCGGCGGGATCAGCGCGGCGGCCAGCAGCAGGAGGGTGCTCAGCGCGAGTTCCGGGGAGTACTTCAGCAACAGGCGACGCTCGCCGGGACTCTCCTCGGCGACGTGCCAGTACAGCAGCAGGTGCACGCCGCGGAGCACCACGTAGCTCACCGCGAGCACCACCGGTCCGACTGCCCACCGCACCGGGTCACCAAACGCCTGTGGCAGGCAGAGTGCGAAGCAGAACAGCGCGGCCATCGCGACGACCATCAGCGCCGGGACGAAGCCCACGCCGAGCCGGACCCGGGTCGCGACCACGGTATGCGTCACCCAGACCCGCCAGAGCACGGCGAGGACCAGCATGCCGTGCAGCAGGCGGTCGCCGGTGATGTCCACCGCGGTGGCCCGGGTGATGATGAAGAACGAGAAGACGAAGACCAGGTCGAAGAAGATCTCGAACCGGTCAACGCGGGCGCCGGGAGCCACCGCGACGGCCGGCCCCAGCCGCTCCGCCCACCGCCTTCCACCCACCGCCAGAGTGTCGCAGCGTGCAACCCCTGTCCGGGCGCGATTCGCCTCAGCCCCCGAGGCCGACACCGCGTATCGAACTCCCACCGCAGCACCTTGCCCGTCTCGGAGTCGCAGGCCCTGGCCGCGACGTGCCACCGACCTCGAGAGCGAGCCACGCGTCACGCCGGGTGAGCCGTCCCCAGGTGCCGTTCCACCAGCGTGCGGCCAGGTGGTCGCTGATGCCCTCGTCCGGCACATCGAACTCTTCCCGCCGGTCGACGTTGAGGTTCTCGATGAGACGAACCCGCGCAAGCCGGTGGTTCGCAAGGCGAAGTTGCTGTTCACGAGCGGCCGGGGCAACCCGATCCAGCGAACCGGGTGGGCGTACCCATGGAAGAAGGCCGTGGAAGCGGTCGACGGGGTACCGGAGGGGTTCGGCTATCACGGTCTGCCGGTTCAGATGGCGCTGGGGCGTGCGACGCCGATCATCACTTTGAACACGTACGCGGGGGAGTGGCCGGAGGCGATCGACCGGACGCGGAACCTGGTCGACGCGGCCCTATCTGGCGCTCGGCTGGCGGTGGGCCGGTGATGGGCCGAGTTGTGCCCGATCTGTTCCCGCGATCATGGGTTGGCGTTGCAGCCCAGGTCAACGCGCTGGTCTGCTCCGGTTCGTGCACTTCCGCTGGAGTAGGAGACCCGGCTACGTCGGAACATGGCCTCTCACCGGGGTTTTTCGTCCGGGGCTCCTTCGTGCCAGCGGGCCCGCCAGTCGGCCTCGTGCTTCTCATAGGTGGTCTTCTCCTCGAAGACCGCCTTGTGCAGGGCTTGGCGGGCGTCCGCCATGACCACCATCTCGGTCGCCACCAACGCGAGGCAGATGGCCGTCAGCAGGCTGAGCGCCGCCATTGCGGGGAGGTGTGTGGCGAGGGGGATGGCGGCGGCGAGTACGAGCACGGTGCCGACGCGGGTCCAGGAGAGCGTGCCGAGGGCGCGCAGTTGGAACAGCATCCCGCCGCAGAGGTAGCAGATCACCCCGCCGAACAGCAGCGGTACGCCCGGGCCGTGGGTCGGCTCGGCGAGGTTGATCGAGAGATCGGCGATCTGCCGCACGATCTCCTCTGCTCCGAGGGCGAACAGGATGATCCCACCGATCAATACGAACTGGCAGTACGCGTAGACGTCCCGCGCCATGGCGACCCGGGAGCGGCCCTGCGCCGCGTGCTGCGCGATCCGGGCGGCCGGAGCGATCATGTCGAAGTGCGTCCACCACAGGGCGGCGGTGAAGAAGATGCCGAGCACCGCGGCGGTGACGCCCCGCCAGGTGACCGGCTCACCGAGCAGATTGCCGCCGACGCCGACGGAGATGATCGACTCGCCCAGGGCGATGATGAGGATGAGGTCGTACCGTTCGGTCCAGTGCTCGGCGGAGGTCAACACCCAGCCCCAGGCGTTGGCGACCAGGCCGGCGCTGTACTGCAACAGGACGACGGCGATCCAGAGCCCGTCGCGTACCAGGTCGGCCAGCCGCAGGTCGTCGATTTGCGGCGGGATCAGCGCGGCGCCCAGCAGCAGGAGAGTGCTCAGCACCAGTTCCGGGGAGTACTTCAGCAACAGGCGACGCTCGCCGGGTCTCTCCCGGGCGACGTGCCAGTACAGCAGCAGGTGCGTGCCGCGGAGCACCAGGTAGCTCACCGCGATCACCACCGGCCCGACGGCCCACTGCACCGGGTTACCAAATGCCTGCGGCAGGGACAGCGCGAAGCAGAACAGGGCGGCCATCGCGACGACCATCAGGGCCGGGACGAAGCCCACGCCGAGCCGGACCCGGGTCGCGACCACCGTGTGCACGACCCAGCACCACCAGAGCACGGCGAGGACCAGCATGGCGTGCAGCAGGCTGTCGCCGGTGATGTTCACCGCGGTGGCCCGGGTGATGATGAAGAACGAAAAGACGAAGACCAGGTCGAAGAAGACCTCAAACCGGTCCACGCGGGTGCCAGGGGCCACCGCGACTGCGGGTCCCATCCGCTCCCACCACCGGTAGCCACCCACTGAGCGAGTCTTGCAGCGCGCGTGTCCTGTCCGGGCGTGATTTACGTCAGCCCGAGGCGGATACCGCGTGAGCCGAACAGTCGGCGGCCGAGCCTCAGCCCGGCGGCGCGCCTGGTTCAAGATCATGCTGTTTCCAGGCGGTCGAACGGGAGCCAGCAGTGACCGTCGTTGACCATCCATGCCGGGCGTAGCAGCAGGTCAGGGGCGCGGTTGTCCGCTTTGCTCGACTACGCCTCCGGCCCGGATCATCCCCGGGCTCCGGTGGGCGCCGAACGTCCTCGGCTGCCGTCTCGCCGACGCTTGAACCCCCTCGTCCCGAATGCGTTTGCCCAGGTGGGCGGGCACTTGGTGCCACGGTGCGGGTGATGGAAGATAGGTGAATGCGTGTGCGGAACCGCAACAACGTGAGGTTGGCCGGTCGCGAGGGCGGTCCCACCGTCGTGCTCGCGCACGGCTTCGGCTGCGACCAGCACATGTGGCGCCACGTTACTGCCGAAATCGGACAATGGGCCCGGGTGGTGCTGTTCGATCACGTCGGATCGGGCAAGGCCGATCCGGCGGCCTGGGACGCCGACCGGTACGCCTCCCTGGACGGCTACGCCGATGACGTGCTGAGCATCTGCCAGGACCTGGACCTCCAGCAGTCGATCTTCGTCGGACACTCGGTCAGTTCGAGCATCGGGGTCCTCGCGGCAAACCGCGAACCGGACCTTTTTTCCGCACTCGTCCTGGTCACCCCGTCGCCGTGCTACATCGATGACGGAGACTACCGAGGCGGTTTCACCCGCGATGACATCGACGAGTTGCTCGAGTCGCTCGACAGCAACTACCTCGGCTGGTCGTCGAGCATGGCCCCGCTGATCATGGGCAATCCGGAGCGGCCGGAGCTGGGTGAAGAGCTGACGGCAAGTTTCTGCCGGACGGACCCCGCGATGGCGCAGGTGTTCGCCCGCGCCACGTTCCTGTCCGACAACCGTGCCGACCTCGCCGCCGTGAAGGTTCCCACCCTGATCCTGCAATGCGCCCAGGACGCCATCGCGCCGCCTGAGGTCGGCGCGTTCGTGCACGCGCAGATCGCCGGAAGTCGGCTGGTCACCCTGGACGCGACCGGGCACTGCCCCCAGTTGAGCGCGCCGGAGGCCACGACCGCAGCGATCACGTCGTTCATCAGGGCCGCTTACCGATGACCGCCGCTGCCGGACGTGATCCTTCCGGCCAAGGTCCGAGCGATGACGGGAGCGCCCGGCCGAGCGAGGCGGGGTTTCCTTCGTTGCTCGAGGACAACCTCGAAGACCTGTACGAGAATGCGCCCTGCGGGAACCTGTCCACCCTCCTGGACGGCACCATTGCGAAGATCAACAGCACCCTGCTGGCATGGCTCGGCTACACCCGCGAGGAACTCGTCGGCCGGCGCCGCTTCAGCGACCTGCTCACCGGCGGGGGCCGCATCTATCACGAAACCCACTTCGCACCCATGCTGGCCATGCAGGGCGAGATCCGCGGCATCGCCCTGGACCTTCGCACCAAGGACGGCTCCCGCATGCCGGTTCTCGTCACCTCCGTCGTCAAGGCCGGCAGCGAAGGCCAACCCCAACTCATCCGCACGGCCGTCTTCGATGCCAGCGAACGTCGCAGCTACGAACGGGAGCTCCTCGACGCCCGCAGAGCCGCGGAGCGCGAGGACCAACGGCTACGGCAGCTCGTCGGCAAACTGCAACGAAGTCTGCTCCCCGCCGTGCTGCAAACCCCGCCCGGACTGGAGAGCGCCGCGTACTACCGGATGGCCTCCACCGACGAGGTCGGCGGCGACTTCTACGACCTGTTCCCCCTCGACGACGGCCGCTGGGGATTTTTTCTGGGCGACGTCAGCGGCAAGGGCGTCGAAGCGGCCGCCGTCACCGCCCTGGCCCGCTACACGTTGCGCGCCGCAACCGTCTACACGCCCGACCCTGCGGCCGCGCTGCACAACCTCAACAGGGTGCTCTGGCAGGAGTACCGCGAGGATGCGCGCTACTGCACCGTCGTCTGCGGCATCCTCACCCCCACGCCGGCCGTCGGCGGGTTCACCGCGGTCGTCGCCAGCGGCGGACACCCCGAGCCACTGCTGCTACGGGCCGACGGCTCCGCCAACTACCAGTGCACGAAGGGCCGCATCGTGGGGGCCTTCCCGACCTCCCAATACACCAACACCACCGTCGTAGCGAACCCCGGCGACACGTTGCTCCTCTACAGCGACGGACTCACCGAGGCCCGTACCGGCAGCGGCGAGACCCCCGACGGCCGTTACGGAACCGCAGCCCTCGCCCGGTTCGCCGCCGATCTCGCACCCACCAACGCCGCCGACGCCGTCGCCGCCGTCACCGATCTGCTCGGTACCTTCGGCGCCGGGCTCACCGACGACACCGCCGTCATGGCCATCAGCGCCCCACGATGACGGCGACCGGGCGTGCTGCCTGAATCGTTGGTGACATCAGCTCCACAGGGCCCGACCGGCACACCCGACCCCGCCGGTCCGCTACAGCGGATACGTGCGGGCCACCGCCAGCATCTCCGAGCTGTGCGAGCCGACCACGCCCACGTCCGCCGGGCGGGGCCGGAAGCCCGGCAGCCCGTCGAGGCCGTCGCTGGCGTCCATCGCCCGCAGCAGCACCTGGCCGCCGCGCGGCTCCAGCGTGAGGGTGACCTCGATCCCCTCCGGCGGCGGCGCGTGGAACACGATGCCCCACCAGCGGCCGTCCGGTTGCCGCTGGTCGATCTTCACCGGCCGGCCGGCCACCGTCGCCGCCTCGATGCCCGTGCCGCCCGTCCCGGCGGTCTCCACGTGCACCGTGGCCAGCCGGACCGGCCGCTGGGGCACCAGGCGCAGGCGCAGGGTGCGCTGCCGGCCGACGGTGGTGTCAGCCAGGACCTCCAGCTTCGGTGCCGGCAGGTTCGCCGCCGGGGCGGGCCCGGCGCGCAGCTCGGCGTCACCGAGACCGGGGAAGTCCTCGACCTTCGCCAACCCGTCCACGTAGCCGTCGGTCCAGGGCTGCGGGTCCTCCTCGTGGCTGAGCCAACGGGCCTGGCCGGTGCCGGCGTCCAGGGCGTACATCAGATGGGTGGGTGCCGGGTGCGCGGCGTCGAACCGGTCCACCCGCAGCCCGACCCCGGCGAGCACCACCGCCGCGAGCCCGGCGGCGACCGCCGGCAGCGCGCCCAGCCGGCGGGCGCGCAGCGCGACCATCCCGCGCTGGCCGCCGGCGGCCGGGTGCAGCAGGTCCACCACCGGCAGTGCGGCCAGGCCGAGCAGCACCGCGAAGAGCGCCGCGACACCGCCCATCGCCATGCCGAGCGCCGGGAAGAGCAGCACCACCGTCGGTAGCAGGATCACCACGGCGACCGCGCCGGCCAGGGTCACCGCCAGCACCGGCCACGGGCCGTCGATCCGGCTGGCCAGGGCGACCAGGCCCGCGGCTGCGCCGGCCAGGGCCGGCAGGGTCGCCAGGTACGCCCCGCCGGGCACCAGCGCGGCCAGCAGCACCCCGAGCAGGGCCAGCCAGCCCAGCGCGCCGACGGCCAGCGCGGCCGGGCCGGCCCAGCGACGGGTCAGCGCGTACCAGGCGGCGAGGATCGCGGCGGCGAGCGCCACCACGGCCAGCCGGTACCAGGTCGGCCGGTACGGGTCGAGCAGCTCGGCGTAGCCGGGGCGCAGCGCGGTGATCCCCGCCCAGAGCAGCTGGGCGGCGAGCGGCGCGACGACGATGGGCACCAGGGCCAGCCCGAAGCCGGCGGCGAGTCGGCCGGTCGTCACCCGCCCCCGCCGCCTGGCCAGCCAGGCCAGCGCCAGCACCGCCGCCACGGCCAGCGCGGCCAGCGGCCAGGTCAGCCAACCGGGGTAGCGGACCAGAGCGCCGGGGACCGGGAAGTAGGTGGCGTCGTGGCCGGAGCGCAGACCCGTCAGGTCGGTACGGCCGAACTCCCGGGCCAGCCCGAGCGCGTTGTCCCCGTGCTGCTGGAGGCTGCCCCGGTCCATCGCCGCCGGGATGTCCAGCGGGGTGTGGTAGATCGCGCCCCCGTCGATGTACGCCGAGTTCAACCCGACGAAGTCGGCGTCCAGGAACGCGGTGAAGTCGGTGTCGTTCGGCAGCGCCCGGTAGATCTCCACCGCGAACGAGGTGCCCACCGGGTGCGGGGCGGCACGGCCGAAGACGTCGACCAGCCGCGCGTTGTTCCGGGAGGTCTCGAACATGATCACCGGACCGGTGGCGCCCCGCGCCTCCAGGTTGAGCACCACCCCGCCGTCCGCGGCCAGCGGGTGGCTCGACGCGAACGCCTGCGCCCCGCAGAGGCACGCCTCCTCGGCGTCGGTGAGCACGAAGACGATGTCGTTGCGCGGGCGGGGACCGTTGGTCAGCGCCCGGGCCACCTCCAGGATGGTCGAGGTCCCGGCCCCGTCGTCGTTGCCGCCTGGCCCGGACTGCACCGAGTCGTAGTGCGCCACCAGGAAGACCCGTCCGGTGGAGGCGGTCCCGGGCAGCCGGGCCACCACGTTGCGTACCCGGGCCAGGGTGGCGCCGCCCGCGGCCCCGCTGAGCTGCCCCGCCTCGTCGGCGACGGTGTCCTGCACCTCGGTCTCCAGCCCGAGGCCGCGCAGCGCGCCGACCAGGTGCTCGCGTACCTGATCATTGGCCGGGCTGCCGGCGACGTGCGGGCGGGCCGCGACGGTCTGCACCGTCCGGTACGCCCGGGCGGCGCTGAACTCGCCGGCAGGCGCGTCCGCCGGACGCGGCGCCGGGGTGCGCAGGTCGACCAGGACGGCGGCACCGACCGCGAGCAGCGCGACCAGCGCGGCGACGGCGGCGAGCGCCCTACGGCGCGGCCGGGCGAGCGCCCGGTCGGCGGCGCGGACCACGGGGATGCGCCCGGCGGACTCCTCGGCGGCGGGAACTACGGGTGCGCCCACGGCGGGCTCCTCGGGGGTGGGGCGAAGGGTGAGGATCATCCTGCACCCCGCCGGGGGTGAGCCGCGACACCCCGGGCCTCCCGTAACGCTCCCTCCCGCCCGACCGCTGTCCGTGTGACGGCCTTGCCCGGGTACGCCCGTGCCGACACGGCCGTGTTGTGTGCGACCGTTGTCTAATACAGGATCAGCGGGGCACTCGGAAGGAGTCCGACATCACCAGCGAACTCCCGCGTCTCGCGGCGGTGACCCGGCCGCACCGGGGGCCCGGCATGGCCGGTCCCTCCGTGGCGCCGTACCCGCAGGGGGGCCTCGGGCGGAACCCCAACCTGCCGCCCGGCGAGCGGCTGCGGGTTCTGCTGGTCGAGGACGACGAGGGCGACGCCTTCCTGGTGAGTGAGCTGCTCGCCGAGACCAACTCGATGATCGACCTGCTGGTCGCCACCAGCCTCAGCGAGGCCCGGCAGCGGGTGGCCGGCGTCGACTGCGTGCTGCTCGACCTCGGGCTGCCCGACGCCCAGGGCCTGGACGGCCTGCGCAAGGTGCTGGAGATGGCCAGCGGCGCGGCGGTCTGCGTGCTGACCGGCCGCTCCGACGAGCACCTGGGCATCGTCGCGGTCGCCGAGGGCGCCCAGGACTACCTGGTCAAGGGGCAGGTCGACGGCGTCCTGCTGACCCGCGCGCTGCGCTACGCGGTGGAACGCAAGCGGGCCGACGAGAACGCCCGGCGGCTGCGCGAGGTCGAGCTGCGCCAGGCCGAGTCCGCCCGCCTGGAGCGCGGCCTGCTGCCCCAGCCGCTGATGAGCACCGACGAGGTGTCGGTGCACACCTTCTACCGTCCCGGCCGGCACGCCGCCCTGATCGGCGGGGACTTCTTCGACGTCGTGCAGACCCGGCCCGACCGGGTCGACCTGATCGTCGGCGACGTCTGCGGGCACGGTGTGGACGAGGCCGCGCTCGGCGTCGAGCTGCGGGTCGCCTGGCGGGCGCTGATCCTGGCCGGGGTCGCCGACGACGACGTGCTGCCCGCCCTGGAACAGGTCCTGATGAGCGAGCGCCGGCTCCAGGAGATCTTCGCCACCGTCGCCACGGTCCGGCTGGACCTGGCCGGCAACCGGGCCACCGTCCGGCTGGCCGGGCACCCGCCGCCGCTGCTGCTCGCCGGGGGCAAGGTCGCGCCGGTCCCGGCGCGCGGTGGCCTGCTCCTCGGGGTACGACCCCGCCGACCCGTAGCGTTCGACCTGGAGTTCGACACCGATGACTGGTCCCTGTTGATGTACACCGACGGTCTGATCGAGGGACGGGTGGGCGACGGCGACGACCGGTTGGACGTGCCGGGGCTGGCCGGCCTGCTGGCGGAGCCGGCCAACCAGGCGGTGCCGCTGGCCGAGCTGCCGGCCTGGCTGGTCGGCCGGGCCGAGCAGATCAACGGTGGTCCGCTCGCCGACGACGTCGCCATGCTGCTGGTCACCCGCGGCGGTGGCCGGTGAACTCGTACCGCCCCGGGTGGACGCTGCGCCGCCGGGTGAGCCTGCTGCTCACCGTGGTCGTGGTGCTGCTGCTCGGGCTCGCCGCGGCCGAGGCCGCGCTCGCCGCCAAGACCCGGCAGAACATGGACGCGGTGCTGGTGAAGACCGGCCCGCTGCGGGTGCAGGGCCAGGAACTGCTCAACGCCCTGCTCGACCAGGAGACCGCCGTCCGGGGGTACGCGGTCAGCGCCGACCGCGCCGACCTCGCCCCGTACGACAGCGGCCTGCAGCAGGAGCGGGACACCGTCAGCAAGATGAAGGCGCTGATCGGTGACTATCCGGACATCCAGCGGGCGTTGGCCGTGGTGGAGCAGCAGGCGGCCGACTGGCGCAGCGCCGTCGCCCAGCCGGTGATCACCACGACCGAGCGGGACGGCACGGCGGCCGGCCAGGCCCTCATCACCGACCAGGCACGGCAGCAGTTCGAACAGATCCGGGCCTCGACCGGCGTGCTCCAGGCCGAGATCCTCGACGAGCGGCAGCGCACGGCGGACAAGGTCTACCAGAGCAGCAACATCCTGGTGGTCCTGCTGATCGTCGCGGCGGTGGTGGTGGCGGTGGCCGGCTCGGTGCTGCTGCTGTCCCTGGACCGCATGGTGATCAAGCCGCTGACCGGGCTGGCCGAGCAGGTACGGGAGGTCGCCGAGGGCGACTACCAGCACCGCATCGCCGGGTCCGGCCCGCCGGAGTTCCAACAGCTCGCCGGCGACGTGGACGCGATGCGGCAGAAGATCGCCCGGGAGCTCGCCGAGGTGCGCGAGGCGCGCGAGAGCATCGAGTGGGTCAACAGCCAGCTCCAGAAGCAGGCCGAGGAGCTGACCCGCTCCAACCGCGACCTGGAGCAGTTCGCGTACGTGGCCTCGCACGACCTCCAGGAGCCGCTGCGCAAGGTGGCGAGCTTTTGCCAGCTGCTCCAGCGCCGCTACGCCGGCCAGCTCGACGAGCGGGCCGACCAGTACATCGCCTTCGCGGTCGACGGCGCGCAGCGGATGCAGCGCCTGATCAACGACCTGCTGGCGTTCTCCCGGATCGGCCGGCTCACCACCGGCTTCACCGAGGTCGACCTCGACAAGGTGATGGGCGACGTGGCCGGGCAGACCGAGGCCGCCCGCCAGTACGCCGACGCCGAGCTGACCTGGGACGAGATGCCGGTGATCCGCGGCGAGGAACCGCTGCTGACCAACCTGCTGGCCAACCTCGTCAGCAACTCGATCAAGTTCCGCCGCCCGGACGTCACGCCGAAGGTGCACGTCTCCGCCCGGCTCGTCGACGACGAGTGGGAGATCACCTGCCAGGACAACGGCATCGGGATCGAGCCGGAGTTCGCCGACAAGATCTTCGTGATCTTCCAGCGGCTGCACGCCAAGGACGCGTACCCCGGCACCGGCATCGGCCTGGCGATCGTCAAGAAGATCGTGGAGTACCACGGTGGCCGGGTCTGGGTGGACACCGACACCGACGAGGGCACCGCGATCCGCTTCACCCTGCCGGCGCTGCCCGAGGACGTCGAGGCGGCCCGCGCGGCGGCGGAGGCCGAGGCGGTCACCGGTGAGGAGCCGGCCGGGGACGACCCGACAGCGCTGGTCGACACCGACGCCGACGGTGAGCCGCAGACCTCCGCGCCGACCGTGGGCCGGCAGCCGGACGGCCCGGCGGGCGCAGACACGCCCGAGGCGGCGCCGGAGCACGGTACAACGGGTGGCATGAAGGAGACGGTGAGATGACCGCGCCAGCGGACGGCAAGAGCCCGATCGAGGTCCTGCTGGTCGAGGACGACCCGGGTGACGTGTTGATGACCCAGGAGGCGTTCGAGGAGCACAAGCTGCGCAACCGGCTCACCGTCGTCTCGGACGGCGCCGAGGCGCTGGCCTACCTGCGCCGCGAGGGCCCGTACGGCGAGGCGGTGACGCCCGACCTGATCCTGCTCGACCTGAACCTGCCCCGCCGGGACGGCCGCGAGGTGCTGGAGGAGATCAAGGAGGACGAGCAGCTCCGCCGCATCCCCGTCGTGGTGCTCACCACCTCCCAGGCCGACGAGGACATCCTGCGCAGCTACCAGCTGCACGCCAACGCCTACGTGACCAAGCCGGTCGACTTCGAGCGCTTCATCTCGGTGGTCCGGCAGATCGACGAGTTCTTCGTCAGCGTGGTCAAGCTTCCGCCGCGTGGCTGACCGGCTGCGGGACGACGTCGGCGAGCTGCTGCGGGAGACCGCGGCCGAGGTCGTGCTGCCCCTGTTCCGCCGGTTGGACGACGCCGACGTCGCCGAGAAGGCCCCCGGCGACCTGGTCACGGTGGCCGACCGGCGGGCGGAGGAGAAGATCTCCGCCGCGCTGCGCCGGCTGCGGCCCGGTTCGGTGGTGGTCGGCGAGGAGGCGGTCGCCGACGATCCGTCCCTGCTGCGCCACCTGCGCGGCGACGGCGACGTCTGGGTGGTCGACCCGGTCGACGGCACCGGCAACTTCGCCGCCGGCCGCCGACCGTTCGCGCTGATGGTCGCGCTGCTCACCGACGGCGAGCCGGCGGCCGGCTGGGTGCTCGACCCGCTCGCGGAGACGCTGGCGGTGGCCGTCGCCGGGGAGGGCACCCTGCTCGACGGCCGGCCGGTGCGCACCGCCGACGGCGTCCCGCCGCTCGGCGCGTTGCGCGGCACCGCGATGACCCGGTTCCTGCCGCCGGAGACCCGGCGGACCGCCGAGGCGGGCGGGGAGCGGATCGGCGAACTGCTGGCCGGGCAGCACTGCGCCGGTCGGGAGTACCTCGACCTGCTCACCGGCGGCCAGCAGTTCGTGCTCTTCTGGCGGACCCTGCCCTGGGACCACGCCCCGGGGGTGCTGCTGGTGCGGGAGGCCGGCGGGGTGGCCCGCCGGTTCGACGGCGCCGAGTACCACCCGGCCGACGACGACAAGGGGCTGCTGGTCGCGGCCGACGAGCGGACCTGGCACGAGGTCCGCGACGCCCTCCTCGGCGGCTGACCCGACCCCTCCGGAACGCGCTTCGCGGCGTGTCGCAGGGTGGGGCGGCTGGATGCCGCGACACGCCGCAATCGGAGTGGATCACGCCGGTGCGGACGAGGCCGGCCGGCTGTCGCGGCGTTGCGCGACCACGTCGGGACGCTGCGTCGACGATCTATGCCCTCGGCGGTCGCGGGCCTGGTCAACCGGCCTGGGTCCGGTATCGTGTCCGGCGGTCCCCGCCCGCAGGCCCGTCCTTTCGCCAGCCCAGCGGGGCCGCCGCCGCGCCGCCGTCCCCCTGGTGGCCGAGGAAGGACACTGTCGTGCCGAGGACCAGCCTCACCAGGCCGGCCGCCCGCCGGCCGCTGATCGTGCTGCTCGCCGTCGTGGCGCTGCTGCTCGGCGCCGGCGTCGCGCCGGCCGCCGCCGAGCCGAACGAGGGTGGCACCACCAAGCTCCGTGAGGCGTTGGAGGCCGCCGCCAAGGGCCACATCGAGGCCAAGGCGAAGCTGGACAACTCCAAGCGTCGCCAGGCCGCCCTGACCGGCGAGCTGAAGACGGTCGAGGGGCGGCTGGTCGGGCTGAACGCCCAGGTCGGCGAGGTCGCCGCGCAGTCGTACCGGCTGGGTCGGCTGAGCACCGCCTCGGCGCTGCTGAACAGCGCCAGCCCGCAGGCGCTGCTGCAACGCGCCGCCGAGCTGGACGTGATGGGCCAGCGGGACGCCAAGCGGCTGCGCGAGCTGACCGAGGCCAAGCAGGCCGCCGCGCAGGCCAAGGCGGCCATCGACAACGAGGTGCGCGAGCAGCAGAAGCAGCTCGCCGCGCTGGCCAAGCGGAAGCGGGACGCCGAGCGGGCGCTCGCCACGGTCAGCTCCGGCACGAGTTCCGGCTTCAGCGGCAGCTCGCGGTCGGCGAGCCCGGCACCCCGCAACTCGGACGGGTCCTGGCCGTCGGAGTCCTGCTCGGCCAACGACCCGACCACCGACGGCTGCATCACCCCGCGCACCCTGCACGCCCTCCGGCAGGCCCAGGCCGCCGGCTACAAGCGGTACGTCTCCTGCTTCCGCAGCGGCGGCGGCGGTGAGCACCCGAAGGGGCGGGCCTGCGACTTCGCCGCCGCCACCGGCGGGTTCGAGAACCGCACGGCCACCGGCGGGGACAAGGCGTACGGCGACAGCCTGGCCAACTACTACAAGAACAACGCCAGCCGGCTCGGCGTCCTCTACGTGATCTGGTACCGGCAGATCTGGATGCCGAACACGGGTTGGCGGTCGTACAGCGGCTCCGGCAGCCCGGCCGCCGACCACACAAACCATGTTCATCTTTCGATGTACTGACCCGGAGCGCCAGGAACGCTGCGTACCATCGCGACGGTGAGCAGCTCATCGTCCGACGTGGTGGTCAACCCGGCACCCGGCGCGTCGGCCACCGCCCGCGCGCTGCCCAACGGGCTCGCCGCGTTCCTGGTCTTCCTCTCCAGCGGTGCCGTGCTGGTGCTGGAGACGGTCTCGCTCCGCCTGGTCGGCCCGTACGTCGGGGTGACCCTCCAGGTCACCAGTTCGGTGATCGGCATCGCGCTGGCCGCCATCGCGTACGGGGCGTGGACGGGCGGTTGGCTGGCCGACCGGCGGGACCCGCGCGGCCTGCTGGCCCCGGCGCTGGTGCTGGCCGGCATCGCCACGGCGGTCACCCTGCCGGTGGTCCGGTACGCCGGTGAGGTGCTGCGCGGCGGCGCGGCCAGCGCCATCCTGCTGCTCACCGCGCTCGCCGTCTTCGTTCCGGCGGCCCTGCTCGCGGCGGTCACCCCGCTGGTGGTGAAGCTTCAACTGGCCGACCTGCGCCGCACCGGGCAGGTGGTCGGGCGACTCTCCGGCATCGGCACGCTGGGCGGCATCACCGCCACCCTGGTCACCGGCTTCGTGCTGGTGGCGGCGCTGCCCAGCACGGTCATCCTGATCGCACTGGCGGTGCTGCTCGGGGTCACCGGCCTCGCGCTCGGGTTCCACCTGCGCCGGCAGGAGGGCGGCGGGCTGCCCGGCGCGGCCCGGACCAAGGCCACCCTCGCGATGCTCGGACTGCTCGGGGCGGGGCTCAGCGCGGTCGCCCCGAACCCGTGCGACGTGGAGACGGCGTACCACTGCGCGCGGGTGGCCGACGACCCGTCCCGCGCCAGTGGGCGGGTGCTCTACCTCAACTCCGCCGAGCACTCGTACGTGGACCTGGCCGACCCCACCCACCTGGAGTACGCGTACACGCGGTGGATCGGCGCGGCGGCGGACGTGGTCGCGCCGGCGGGGCGGCGGCTGGACGCGCTGCACCTGGGCGGGGGCGGCTTCACCATGCCGCGCTACCTGAGCGCCACCCGTCCCGGCACCGACAACGTGGTCTTCGAGATCGACGGTGAGCTGGTCGAGCTGGACCGGCGGCTGCTGGGCGTACGGCCGGGGCCGGAGCTGCGCGCGGTGGTGGGTGACGCCCGGATGCTGGTCGGCGGCGAGCCCACCGACAGCCGCGACTTCGTGGTCGGGGACGCCTTCGGCCACCTGGTGGTGCCCTGGCACCTGGCGACCCGGGAGATGGCCGCCGAGGTCCGGCGGGTGCTCCGGCCCGGCGGGATGTACGTGCAGAACGTCATCGACTATCCGCCGGGCCGCTTCATCCGCAGCGAGCTGGCCACGGTCGCCGCCGAGTTCCGGCACGTCGCGCTGGTCGCCCCGGCCGCCGCGATCGCCGGTCAGCAGGGTTCGAACTTCCTCATCGTCGCCTCGGACGCGCCGCTGCCGGTGGACGCGCTCACCCAGCGGCTGGGCCGCCTCGACACGGTGCCGGACCTGCTGGCCGGCGGGGAGCTGGCCGCCTTCGTCGACGACGCGCTGGTCCTGACCGACGACTACGCGCCGGTGGACCAACTGCTCGCGACAGCCTGATCGGGTGAATCCGCTGACCGATTACGACCAGCGAGGTGTAGCGGGATCGTTCCCGGGCAACACGTCCGACCATGGGTGGTGGAATCCGGAACGGCGCGCAGCTGCTGGGTGAGCGGTACCGGTTGATCGAGCAGCTCGGCGCGGGCGGCATGTCAGTGGTGTGGCGTGGCTACGACGAGGTGCTGGGTCGGCAGGTCGCGGTGAAGGTGCTCGCTTCCCGGCTGGCCAGCGACAAGGCCTTCCGGCACCGGATCCGGGTCGAGGCCCAGGCCGCCGCGCGGCTCTGCCACCCCAACATCACCAACGTGTACGACTACGGCGAGTCCGAGCAGGTCGGCCTGACCGTGCCGTACGTCGTGATGGAGCTGGTCGACGGCGCCCCGCTGACGGTGCGGCTCGGCCGGGACGGGAAGTTGGCCTGGCGGGAGGCGGTGACCATCGCCGCCGAGGTCACCTCGGCGCTGGCCACCGCGCACGCCCGGGGCGTGGTCCACCGGGACGTGACCCCCGGCAACGTCATGCTGACCCCGAACGGGGTGAAGGTCGTCGACTTCGGCATCTCCGCGCTGGTGGGGGAGAGCGAGAAGGGCCCGGACGGCGCCCTGCTGGGCACCCCCGCGTACCTGGCGCCGGAGCGGCTGGACAACGGTCAGGTCTCGCCGGCCACCGACGTGTACGCCGTCGGGCTGCTGCTCTACCGGATGCTGACCGGCCGGCTGCCGTGGCGGGCCAGCACCACCACCGAGATGCTGCGGGCGCACATGTACAACGATCCGGAGCCGATGCCGGAGGTGCCCGGGCTGCCCGCCGAGGTGGCCGAGCTGGCGCACCGCTGCCTGGCCAAGCAGCCGGAGGACCGGCCGAGCACCGCCGAGCTGGCCCGTACCCTGGCCGAGGCGGCCGGGATGATCGCGGCCGTGCCGGTCTCCCCGGCGCCCGGCACGCTCGACCCGGCGTTGCTGGCCAGCGCCGGCACCACGATCCTGCCCTGGTCGGCCGACACCGACGCGCTGCCCTTCTCCGGCCGGACCCGCAGCCGCCGGGCGGCGACCCGGCGGCGTCGGGTGGAGGCCGGGGTGGCCGCCGCCGGCCTGGTCGCGGTGACCGCGGCAATGTGGGGGATGACCTCGAAGACCCCGGCCAGCGGTGGGGTCGACCAGCCCACCGAGGCGCGGATGGGCCTGGAGCAGCCGAGCCCCTGCGAGGTCGAGTACGCGCTGCGCAGCGACTCCGGCAAGGACTTCGCCGCCCAGCTCACCCTCACCAACACCGGCACCCGCGAGCTGCGGGACTGGACGATGAGCTTCGCCTTCCCCGGCGAGCAGACGCTCACCGCCCCCGGCCCGACGGTGCGGCAGGAGGGCCGGACGGTCCGGGTGGGCCCGGCCGCCGGTCGCGAGTCGTTGGCGCCCGGGGCCTCCGAGAAGATCGCCCTGTCCGGCCGGTACGCCGGCGGCAACCCGCTGCCGCTGGAGTTCAAGATCGGCGAGAACGCCTGCGGCGTACGGGTCTCCGGGGTGGCCGGGGCGATGCCGACCACCGTGCCGACCCCGAAGGCGCCGCCGAAGGCGACGACGAAGAAGCCGCCGGCGAAGACCACGGTCAAGTCCTCGGGCAGCGGTGGGTCCGGCACGTCGAAGGCGAGGTCCGGCACCTCCGGCAAGGGCAAGGGGTCGGGTGACAGCAAGGGAAAAGGCGGCCGGTAGCGCCGACGAAGGGGGGCAGGAGCAAGGGGAAGTGACCGGTCAGCCGAGGTTGGCGAACTGCTGCACCTGAGCGATCGTCCCCTCGACGATCAGCACGGTGTCCTTGCTGATCCGGGTGTCCGGGGTGGCGTACCGGAAGCGTTCCCCGGGGAGCTTCGTGCCCACCACCAGCACGCCGTAGTGCTCGGGGGTCAGGTCGCGCAGCGACCGGCCGACCAGCGACGGCGGCACCGGCACCTTGGCGATGGCGAAGTCGTCGCCGAACTCGATGAAGTCGAGCATCCGGCTGACGATCAGGTGCGCCACCCGTTCCCCGGTCTCCGCCTCGGGGAAGATCACGTGGTGGGCGCCGACCGAGGCGAGGATCCTCGCGTGCTTGTCCGAGGTGGCCCGGGCCCAGATCTGCGGCACGCCGACCTCGGTCAGCGCCACGACGGTGAGCACGCTCGCCTCCAGCGACACGCCGATCGCGACCACCACCCGCCGGAAGTCGGCCAGGCCCAGCTGACGCAGCGCGTCCTCCTCGGTCGCGTCCGCCTGTACCACCCGTTCCAGGTACGGCGCCCAGCGCTGGATCTGCTCCTGGTTCCGGTCGACGGCGAGCACCTCGTGGCCCAGCCGGGTCAGCGCGCCGGCCAGGTGGCAGCCGAACCGGCCCAACCCGATCACGGCGATGTCGCCGCCGCTTTTTCCTCTAGCCGACAATGGGTTGCTCCTTCGGGTAGTGGTACAGCCGGCGCCGGGTGTTCAACGCGATCGCCGAGCCGAGGGTGAGTGGCCCGACCCGGCCGATGTACATCAGGACGGTCAGCAGATACTGGCCCTGCTCGGGCAGGTTCGGGGTGAGCCCCACCGACAGGCCGGTGGTGCTGAAGGCCGAGGTCACCTCGAAGAGCGACTCGTTGAACCGGACCCCTTCGGTGATCAGGATCAGCCCGACCGTGCCGATGACCACCAGCGCGACGCTGAGCAGCGCCACGGTGAGTGCCTGCCGCTGGCTCGAACCGACCACCCGCCGCCGGCCCACCACGACATCGGGCTCGCCGCGCACCTCCGCCCAGATCACGAAGGCGAGCAGGAAGAACGTGGAGACCTTGATGCCGCCGGCGGTGCTGGCGCTGCCACCGCCGATGAACATCAGGGTGATGAGCAGGGGATAGCTCTCCTCGCTCAGCCACTCGACGTTGATCACGTCGAAGCCGCCGGTACGGCTGAACGCGCTCTGCGTGAACGCGGCGAGCACCTTGCCGGGCGCGTCGTACGTGCCGATGGTGCGGGGGTTGCCCCACTCGGCGAGCAGCAGGGCGAGGAAGCCGCCCACCAGCAGCACCACGCTGCCCCAGATGGTCAGCTTGGTGGCGATCGCCCAGCGGGCCGGGCGGCGCCAGTGCCGGGCCGCCTCGAACAGGGCGGGAAAGCCGAGGCCACCGATGATCGCGCCGATTCCCAACGGCAGGGACACCCAGGGGTCCCGGGAGAAGGCGAGCAGGCCGTCGGAGTAGAGCGTGAACCCGCCGTTGTTGAAGGCCTGGATCGAATGGAAGGTGCCGGACCAGAGCGCCCGGCCGGGTGGGTAGCCGTAGGTCAGCCAGAGCCGCCCGCTGACGACCAGGGTCATCAGCGCCTCGGTGACCACCACCGTGGTGGCGATGCGCGCCAGCAGCCAGCCGACGTCGCCGACGCCGTACTCGGCCGTCTCGGCCGCCACCAGCAGCCGGTTGCGCAGCCCGAGTTGCCGGGACACCGCGAGGCTGACCAGGGCCGCGCCGGTGAGGATGCCCAGGCCGCCGAGCTGGGTGAGCGCGGTGATCATCCCCAGCCCGAACCCGTTCCAGTAGTTCGGGGTGTCGTTGACGGTCAGGCCGGTGACCGACACGGCGGAGGTCGCGGTGAACAGCGCCGTGACCAGCGGGGTGTAGCGGTCCTCGCTGGTCGCCCAGGGCAGCATCAGCAGGCCGGTGCCGATCGCGATCGCCACCAGGAAGCCGAACGGCACCAGCCGGACGGGGTGACGAAGGAACCGGCGCACCAGACAATCTTCCGGTTCCGGGCATCTCCGGGTCGGTGAATGGCGTATCCCGCAGGGTTCACCGGCCGGTCAGCCGCCGACCAACTGGCGGTCAGCCCGGACCGGTCTGCTGGGCGGCGACCAATCGACGACAGGAGACGGCGTTGCGACGTACCCTTTCCGCTCTCGGCCTGGCCGCCGCCCTGCTCGCGGTGGCCGTCGCCGTCCCCGGCTCGGCGTCGGCCCGCGAGGACGACGCCGACCGCGCGGACCAGGCCAGCCGGGACCGGGCCAGCCACCGGCCCATCGTGATCGCCCACCGCGGCGCGAGTGGCTACCGCCCCGAGCACACCCTGGAGGCCTACCGGCTGGCGATCCGGATGGGCGCCGACTACATCGAACCGGACCTGGTCTCGACGAAGGACGGTGTGCTGGTCGCCCGGCACGAGAACGAGATTTCGGGTACGACCGACGTGTCGACCCGGCCGGAGTTCGCCGGACGCAAGGCCACCAGGACCATCGACGGGGTGGTCGTCACCGGCTGGTTCACCGAGGACTTCACCCTCGCCGAGCTGAAGACCCTGCGCGCCAAGGAGCGGCTGCCGCAGGTCCGGGTGGCGAACACCGCCTTCGACGGCCGGTTCGAGGTGCCGACGTTCCAGGAGGTCATCGACCTGGCCCGCACCGAGAGCCGGAACCGGGACCGCACCGTCGGCGTCTACCCGGAGACCAAGCACCCCAGCTACTTCGCCTCGATCGGGCTGCCGCTGGAGGAGCCGCTGGTCGCGGTCCTGCGCAGGAACAAGCTGACCCACCGGAACGACCCGATCTTCGTGCAGTCCTTCGAGACCGCCAACCTGCGCAAGCTGGCCGCGATGATCGACGTGCCGCTGGTGCAGCTCCTGGACGCCGCCGGTCACCCGTACGACTTCACCGCCGCCGGCGACGCCCGCACCTACGCCGACCTGGCCACCCCGGCGGGGCTGGCGTGGATCGCCGACTACGCCGACGGCGTCGGCCTGAACAAGAACCTGATCGTGCCCCGCGACGCCACCGGCAAGCTGCGCGCGCCGACCAGCGTCGTCCGGGACGCGCACCGCGAGCGCCTGGTGGTGCACGCCTGGACCTTCCGCGCCGAGAGCCAGTTCCTCCCGGCCGACTTCCGGATCGGCGCCGACCCGAACGCCCGCGGCGACATCACCGCCGAGTACGAACTCTTCTACGGCCTCGGCCTGGACGGCGTCTTCGCCGACCAGCCCGACACCGCGGTCGCCGCCCGCGCCGGCCTCGCCGAGCGCTGACCGCCGACCACCGTGCCGCCGCAGCGGCGGTGGGTTGATCCACACCAAGTACGCGAAACGGGGGTGTCCGGTTGGCCGGACACCCCCGCTTCGGCGTAGCGGAGTGGATCAGCCACCTGACGGTCAGCCTGACCACGTGGGCCGCGCGCCGATGCGGAAAGCGTGGTGGAGCCGGCAGGCGGGTGGGGTGTTCGCGTCCTTTGGAGCTGATGTCGTAGACGATTCGGCCGCTCGGGGCGCGATCTTGAGGACCACTGCCTGTGCGGGCGGGCGCCGGCGGTGATCCGTCTACGTCATCAGCTCCAAAGCGTTGCGGACCCTATGTTGTGGGGCGCTCGGCCACGTAAGTGCCACGACCGGGCTGGCCGGTGATCAGCTCGCGGTCGTGCAGCAGCGAGAGTGCGCGCGAGGCGGTGTTCATGTGGACCTGGTATGCCTCGGCAAGCTCCCTCGTGGAGGGCAGTTTGTCGCCGGGCTTGAGTTCGCCACTCTTGATCTTGGCGGTGATGTCGTTGGCTATCTGGCGGTAGGGGGCTTCGGCTGTAGGCATGGGGAGACTCCGGTTGGTTCGGCGTCTCCGATCATGCCGGGCCTACACCAGTATCTGCAACAAGCTGTCGTGTCGTGATGACAAGGGGTCGACCTACACAAACATTTGGGGTAGCTTCTCCATGTCCGGCTTCGGTTGGTTCGGCAAACCCTGGGGGCGGACACCCAAGGTTGGCTCCGGGGTCGTACCGCCGAGGAGGGCTGCGGTCGCGGGGCCGGCGGCCCGGTCCGCGTCCCCTATCGGCGGACCGGGCCGCCTTCCAGCTCGACGACCCGCGATGACGCGATGACGCGATGACCGGAAGGTGGCTCATGCGCAACGTGCTCTCCCTGTTCCGCCGCGCCCCACGGCGCCAACCGCACCGTCCGCCGAACGCCGGCTGGTACCGCTCGGAGTCGTGCCGGCCGCTGACCGCGGGACAGATCCGCGAGCAGCAGTTCCATCAGGTACGACGCGGACTCGACCCGGTCGAGGTGCACGCGTTCCTCCACCGGGTCGCCGCTGAGCTGGCCAACGCTCGGCGGGACCTGGCGCTGACGACGGAGGAGAACGTCCGGATCAAGCGGGCGTTGCGGAGCTGGCAGTCCCGGTTCACCCCGGGCGCGCGGCGGTGAGTCCGGCGCGGTTCGTCGTACACCTGCCAGTGGTCGCCGCCGACCTGCCCGCCGCGCTGCGCCTCGCCCGTGCGATCACCCGGGCGCTCGGGTTCCTGCCCGGAGTGGACGGCGGTGGCACCACCGTGTCGGCCGAGGACGCACAGGGCGTAAGCCACTGGGTCTTCTGCGACCGGTTGCTCCACGGCGGCCGGCGCTGCCCCCGCCCGGCCGACCACGACGGCGCCTGCGACACGCCACTCCGGCCGACTGGCGAGTGGAACACCATGGGTGCCGAACGACCGCGGTGACACCCGTGGTGTTCCACCCGTGGGCCATGGCGGCCGTGGTGGGGAGGAGTGGACGGCGCGAGTGGCGGCGACCGCGGCGAACGACAGCGGAGGGCGGGCGGAATGAGGAACGGCCGGAGATGCCGGGGACGATGGCGGGACGCGACACAGGGGCGGGCCGGGTGGTGGCGGTACAAGCCACCACGAAGCGGGATGTAACTTTCGCCCGCCCGGCGATTGTTACGGTCGGCCACCCCGTCCGTATCACTTGTGTGCCGGGGCCACATAGCCCGTGGGTGGCGTCACTTCTAGCGTGAGCCGACAACTGACACTTCCCCCTGTCCCCACCTGGAGTCGCAATGACGATCCGGCACACGCGACGGGTGTTCCTTTCCGCCGCCACGGTGATGGCGGCCGCGCTCGCGGCCACGGCCTGTGGCAGCCCGCAGGACACCGCCTCCGGCGGCGGCGACGCCGCACCGGTCAAGGTCGGCCTCGTGTATTCCCAGTCCGGGCCGCTGGCCAGCTACGGCAAGCAGTACATCGAGGGGTTCAAGGCCGGCCTCGACCACGCCACCAAGGGCACCGGCAAGGTCGGTGACCGCACGATCGAGCTCACCGAGGTCGACGACGCCGGCGACCCGGCCAAGGCGGTCTCCGCCGCCAAGGACCTGATCGGCAAGGGTACGAAGATCATTGCCGGCTCGACCGCGTCCGGCGTCGCGCTCCAGGTCGCCCCGATCGCCGCCCAGAACAAGGTGCTGTTCATCTCCGGCCCGGCCGCCACCGACGCGATCACCGGCGCGAACCGGTACACCTTCCGCTCCGGCCGGCAGTCGTACCAGGACGTGGTGACGGCCAAGTCGTTCATCGGCGACCCGGCCGGCAAGAAGGTCGTCGTCTTCGCGCAGGACGGCGCCTTCGGCGACGCCAACGAGGCCGCCGTGAAGGCGGTCATCGGCGGTGCCGGGGCCAGCGTCAGCAGCGTCCGCGCCCCCGCCAGCGCCAGCGAGTTCACCCCGTTCGCCAGCCAGATCAAGGCCGCCAAGCCGGACCTGCTCTTCGTCGCCTGGGCCGGCACCACCGCCCCGGCCATGTGGCAGACCCTCGACCAGCAGGGCGTCCTGAGCTCGACCACGGTCGTCACCGGCCTGGACATCCGCGCCTCCTGGCCGACCTTCGGCGCCGCCGGCAGCAAGATCTCCTTCCTGTCGCACTACTTCGACGGGGCCAGCGACACCGAGGCCGCCAAGGCCGCGAAGGCGAAGATCCCCGGCGGGACCATCGACCTGTTCCACCCGGACGGCTTCGCCGCCGCGCAGATGGTCGTCCGCGCCGTGCAGGAGGGCGGCGACGACGTCGAGAAGATGGTCAAGGCCCTCGAAGGCTGGACGTTCGACGGGGTGAAGGGTTCGATGACCATCCGCGCCGACGACCACGCGCTGCTCCAGCCGATGTACCAGGCCAAGCTCTCCGGCAGCGGCACCGCGTTCACCGCCGCCGCCCAGAAGAGCCTGACCGGTGACGAGACCGCGCCGCCGGTCACCCAGATGAAGGGCTGAACCGTGCTCGCCACCCGCGGTCTGACCTGGCGGATCGGAGAGGTCGCCATCGTCGACAGCGTCTACCTCGACCTGGCGCCCGGGGAGTTCCTGGGCGTGATCGGGCCGAACGGCGCCGGCAAGACCTCCCTGTTCAACCTGATCACCGGCCTGCGCCGGCCCACCGAGGGTCGGATCCTGCTGGACGGGGAGGACATCACCGCCCTCCCCCCGCACCGGCGGGCCCGCCTCGGGCTGGGACGCACCTTCCAGGCGTCCTCGGTCTTCGGCTCGCTCACCGTCCGGGAGAACGTCCGGCTCGCGGTGCAGGCGTACCGCGGGGGCTCGATGAAGCTGTGGCGGCGGGCGGCGGCCGACCGGGAGGTGGCCGCCGCCGCCGACGCGGCGCTCGACCGCGTCGGCCTGCACCACCGGGGTACGGCGCTCGCCGGCACCCTCGCCCACGGCGAGAAGCGCAAGCTGGAGATCGCCCTGCTGCTCGCCGGGGAGCCCCGGGTGATGCTGCTGGACGAGCCGATGGCCGGCGTCAGCGCCGAGGACGTGCCCGAGCTGGTCGCGGTGATCAAGTCGCTGACCGGCGACAGCGGCCGGGCGGTGCTGATGGTCGAACACCACATGGACGTGATCCTGGAACTCGCCGACCGGATCGCCGTGATGCACCACGGCGCGCTGCTGGCCTGCGACACCCCGGACACGGTGATGGCCAACGCCACCGTCCAGGAGGCCTACCTGGGGGAAGCGCTATGACGGAACCCATTCTCAGCGTCGAGGACCTGTCGGTGCGGATCGCCGGGCTGCACATCCTCCAGGGCGTGTCGTTCACCGTCGCGCCGACCGGCGTCACCGTGCTGCTCGGGCGCAACGGCGTCGGCAAGACCACCACGCTGCGCGCGATCGTCGGCCTGACACCGCGCAACGGCGAGGTCCGGGGCGCCATCCGGATGGGCGCGCAGAGCCTGCTCGCCCGCCCCACCCACCGGCTGGTCCGCGGTGGGCTGGGCTACGTGCCGGAGGACCGCTGCGTCTTCGCCGGCCTCACCGTCGCGGAGAACCTGCGGCTGGCCGAGCGGCGGGGCACCACCCCCGCGTACGACAAGGTCTTCGCGCTCTTCCCGGAGCTGGACCGGCGCGGACGGCAACGGGCCGGCTCGCTCTCCGGCGGGCAGCAGCAGATGCTCGCCATCGGCCGGGTGCTGCTCAACGACAACCGGCTGCTGCTGGTCGACGAACCGACCAAGGGGTTGGCGCCGAAGGTGGTGACCGAGGTGGCCGAGGTGCTGGAACGGGTGGCCGAGTCCGTGCCGGTGCTGCTGGTCGAGCAGAACCTGGCCGTGGTCCGGCGGCTGGCCCGCGACGCGGTGGTGCTCGCCGCCGGCAAGGTGGCCTGGGCCGGCGACGCCCAGGAACTGCTGCTGGAGACCGGACTGACCAAGTCGCTGCTCGGGGTCGGCTCGGCGGAGGTGCACTCGTGACCACTGTGATCCTGCTGGCGCTGACCGGGCTCGGCCTGGCGGCGCTCTACTTCCTGGTCGCCTCCGGGCTCTCCCTGGTCTTCGGCCTGGCCGACGTGCTCAACTTCGCGCACGGGCTCTTCCTCGGCGTCGGCGCGTACGCGACCTGGTGGGCCGCGGGCAACCTGCCCGGCGCCGGCTCCGACGGGTTCGGCTTCGTGGTGGCCGTCGTCTTCGGGGTGCTCGCCGGTGCCCTCGTCGCGGTGCTGGTGGAGCTGGTGCTGATCCGGCCGCTCTACTCGCGGACCATCGAGCAGGTGCTGGTCACCGTCGGCCTGTCGCTGGCCGGGGTGGCGCTGCTCCAGGCGACCTGGGGCGCCGACGCGCGCCCGTTCCCGCGCCCCGAGTGGACCCGTCAGGTGACCTCGATCCTCGGCGCGAACGTGCCCAACGGCGGGCTGCTGCTGATCGTCGCCGCGGTGCTGGTGCTCGGCGCACTGCTCGCCTTCCTCCGCTGGACCCGCTACGGCCTGGTGATCCGGGCCGGGGTGGAGAACCGGGAGATGGTGACCGCGCTCGGCATCGACGTCCGCAAGGCGTTCACCCTGGTCTTCGCGATCGGTGGGGCCGCCGCCGCGCTGGCCGGCGCGCTCGGCAGCGTCTACTTCGGCACCGTCTCGCCCGGTCAGGGCGGCTCGCTGCTGATCTTCGCGTTCATCGTGGTGGTGATCGGCGGGATGGGCTCGGTGGTCGGGTCCGCGTACGCCGCGGTCGCGGTGGGGCTGCTGCAACAGTTCGTCAACTACTACGGCGGTCTCCACGAGTTGTCCGGACTGGGCGACATCTGCGTGGTCGGGCTGCTCGCCGTGGTGCTGCTGCTGCGTCCGCAGGGCTTCGCCGGAAAGGTGGCAACGGCATGACCGAGGTCAAGAGTCCCGAGGTCCCGGCTCCGCCCGCGGCGGTGCCCGACGAGCTCACCCCGGGACGCCGCCGCTGGCACGGCGTACGGCCGTGGCTGCCGCTGGCGGCGCTGGCGGTGGCGGCGATCCTGCCGTACTCGACGGTCAGCCTGCCGGGGATCTTCGAGGGGCCGCTGAACTCGCCGGGCACCCTGCAACTGCTCGCCGTCTGCCTGGTCTTCGGCGGGCTGGCGGCCGGCTACGACCTGCTGTTCGGCCGTACCGGGATGCTCTCGTTCGGGCACGCGCTCTACTTCGCCGCCGGGGTGTACGGCACGGACATCCTGGTCACCCGGGCCGGGCTGCCGCTGTGGCAGGCGGCGCTGCTCGCCGTCACCGGGGCGACGACCCTCGCGGCGCTGCTCGGCGCGGTCGCGCTGCGCACCGTCGGGATCGCCTTCGCCATGGTCACGCTCGCCTTCGCCCAGGTCGGCGCGATCCTGGTGGCCCGGGACTTCGGCGGGTGGACCGGTGGTGAGGAGGGGCTGCCGCTGGACGTGTCCGGGCTGCCGCCGGCCCTGGTCGGAGTGACCAACACGGTCAACCTGTACTGGCTGGCACTGGCGTACCTGGCGGTGGTGGTCCTGGTGGTGCACCGGGTCTCCGGCTCGCCCACCGGGCGGGTGCTGGCCGGGCTGCGCGACGACGAGCGGCGGATCGGGGTGCTCGGGCTCGACCCGTACCGGTTCAAGCTGGTGGCGTTCACCCTGGCCGGCGGCCTCGCCGCGAGCGGCGGGGTGGTCTACTGCCTGATCGTCGGCGGTGCCTCGCCGCACATCACCTCGTCGGAGCTGACCCTGTCGCTGCTGGTGATGGTGGTGCTCGGCGGCCCCGGCACCCGCTGGGGCCCGGTGCTCGGCGGCATCCTCTACATGTACCTGGACCACCGCCTCACCGCCTTCGGCACCAGCGACGCCGTGGAGAGCCTCCCGGCCGTCCTCAGCCGCCCGCTGAGCCAGCCGCTGTTCGTCCTCGGCACCGTCTTCATCCTGGCCGTCTACTTCTTCCCCGGCGGCCTGGCCAGCCTCACCTCCCGCCTGACCGCTCTCCGCACCGCCCTAACCCCCCGCCGCCCCCACTAACCCCAATGCCGTTCGACCCCGTTGATCATGAAGTTATTGCCGCGACGCGCCGTACGCGGTGGCGATAACTTCATGATCGACGTGGTTCTGCCAGGAGACGGTAGGGAACGGTGGGGGAGGCGGCGGTGGGGGAGCGGTTGGCCGTGGTGAGCGGTGGGGGGACGGGGATCGGGCGGGCGGTGGCGGCAGGGTTGGCCGCCGACGGGCTCGACGTGCTGGTGGTGGGGCGGCGGGCGGCGGTGCTGGCCGCGGCGGCGGAGCGGATCTCGGCGGAGTGCGGGCGGGCCGGCGCGGTACGCGCCGTCGTCGCCGACCTGACCGACCCGGAGCAGGCGAACCTCGTCGTCGAGGCGGTGGGGGAGCGGGCGGTCGACGTGCTGGTCAACAACGCCGGGGGCTACCTCGGCGGGGACACCGGCACGCTGGCCGGGGTGGCGGCGCACTGGCGCGCCAACTTCGACGCCAACGTGCTCACCGCCGTGCTGCTGACCGAGGCACTGCGACCGGCGCTGCGCCGCCCCGGCGGTCGGGTGGTCCTGCTCAGCTCGATCGCCGCCCAGCGCGGCGGCGGCGGGGCGTACTCGGCCGCGAAGGCGGCGCTGCACGGCTGGGCGTACGACCTGGCCACCCAGCTCGGCCCGGAACAGGTCACGGTCAACGTGGTCAGCCCCGGCTACGTCGCCGACACCGAGTTCTTCGGCGACCGGATGACCCCCGAGGGGCACGCCAAGCGGGTCGCGGCCACCCTGGTCGGGCGGGCCGGCGAGCCGGACGACGTCGCCGCGGCGGTCCGCTACCTGGCCGGCCCCTCGGCCGGGTACGTCACCGGTCAGGTGCTCGGGGTCAACGGCGGGTCCGTGCTCGGCCGCTGACAGTGGACGACCGGGTGTCGCGGCCCCCCGTGCGGCCGCGACACCCGGTCGCTTCGTCGTCGATCAACCCATGAGCATCTCGTACGCCAGCTTCGGCGCCGGCTGCGCGGCGTTGCCGCTGGGCGCGGCGAGCTTCGGCGCCGAGCCGTAGTCGACGTACTTCACGACGTACGCCCAGGCCTTCGCCTTGCCGGCGGCCGGCACGTCCAGGGTGAGCGAGGCGAGGTTGCCGTCGGGGCCGACGACGGCCGTGAAGGGCACCTGCCGGGCCGCTTCGCCGAGCGCCGCCACCTCCTCCTCACCCACCGCCTCGGCCGCCTCGCTTCTGGTCAGGTCGACGACCCCGGCGTACGTCCGGTCGCTCTTCTCCTCCACCGTGGTGGCGGCCTCGATGATCGGCCCGGCGTTGCCGATGTCCACCCCCTCGTACGTCGGGGTGGTATCCGGATCGGTCAACCGGGCCCGGTCCAACTCCATCCAGCGGTTCGGCAGCTTGGGCAGCCCGGTGAGCCCCTCGGTGCCGGTGAACTTCACCTTCATCCAGATCCGCTCCTGGAGCACCAGGAACGACATCCGGGTGGTGAAGCCGTGCTCCGGGTCCTTCACCGCGGCGGTGAGGTCGATGCCCTTCGCCTCCGGGTCCACCACGCCCGACAGGTCCGAGGTGGCGTCCTTACCGCTGAACCGGAACGGGCCCTCCGTCCCGTCCGGGACGGCATCGAGGAGTGCCTCCTTCGGGCTGGTGCGGGGCTCGGCGGCCGGTTCGCTCTTCGGCCCGCAACCCCCGAGCAGGGTGGTCGCGGCCAGCACGGCGGCGACCGTGCCGACCGCTCGTCGGATCGTGCCGGCGCTGCCAGGTGCCTGTGTCATCGCACGTCTCTTTCTCGCTGCGTGGCTTCTGCCAGGGACGATGTTGCGGGCCGCCACGGCGGTTCGGCTGCCGCTATGCTGCCGTCCGGCTGCCGTGCACTGCCGTCCGGCAGCCGTGGGGGTGTCAGGAGCGGAAACTCGCATGTCAGGAACGCTGCGATTCGAGATCCTCGGGCCTCAGCGGGCCTGGTACGCCGACCGGCAGCTCAACCTGGGCCCCGGCAAGCAGCGCGCCGTGCTGGCCGTACTGCTGCTCTCCGCCGGTCGTCCGGTGTCCACCGGGCAGATCGTGGAGGCTGTCTGGCCGGAGGAGCCGCCGGCGAACGGCCCCAACGTGGTGCAGAAGTACGTCGCCGGGCTGCGCCGGGTGCTGGAACCGGACCGTTCCCCCCGTACGCCCGGGCAGGTGCTGAGCCTGACCGACGCCGGGTACCTGCTGCGGGTGGATCCGGAGGCCGTGGACGCGGTCCGCTTCGAGCGGGGCGTTCGGCGGGCCGAGCGGCACCGGGCCGCGGGACGTACCGCCGATGCGGCGGCGGAGCTGCGCGCGGCGCTGGAGCTGTGGCACGGTGAGCCGTTCGGCGGCCTCAGCGGGCCGGTGCTGGAGGCGGCCCGGCAGCGCCTGGTGGAGACTCGGGCCACCGCGCTGGAGACCTGGGCCGAGCTCGAGCTGGAGCAGGGCCGGCACCGGGAGCTGATCGGCGGCCTGGTGGAGCTGGTTGCCGAGTTCCCGGTCCGGGAGCGGCTGCGTTACCAGTACCTGCTGGCGCTGTACCGCAATGGGCGGCAGGCCGAGGCGCTCGCCGCGTACCGGGAGATCGACGACCTGCTCCGCGAGGAGTACGGCATCGAGCCGGGCGAGGCGCTCCAGGGACTGCACCGGCGGATCCTCCGTGCCGACCCGACCCTCGCCCCTACCGTCCCGTCCCCGCGCCCGGAGTCGCCGGACCCTACCGCCGCCGCCTCGGACCGCCCCGCCGGACCGCCTCCGGACACCGCCGAGCCGGCCCCGGGGTTGCCCGCGTCGACCACCACCATGCGTACCGCCGACGTTGCGGCGCCCCTGGTGCCGGCGCCGCCCGCCGGTCCGGCTGCCCGGCATCCGGCTGCTCCGGAACCGGCCGCCGCCGCACCGCCGATCGAACAGCCGCCCCCGCCGCTTCCGGTCCCACCGCCGGCCCCGCCGGCCCCGCGGCCCGCTCCGGCTCTGCCGTACGCGGCCGTCGCCCCGCCGCGGTACCCCGGACCGGGCGGCTTCCCCGCCGGCGCGCCCCCGATCCTGCCCGACCGGCCGCGGCGGGAACGTCACCCGCTACCGAGGTGGGTGAGCGCCACGGCCACGATCGCCGGCACCGTCCTGGTGTTGCTGTCGTTCGGGTTCGTGACCTGGCTGGTGATCCTCGGCTACGCGGTGCGGCGGCGCAGTTGGCGGCTCGGCCAGCTGGCCGTCGGCTACCTCGCCGCCGCGGCGCTGGTGGTGTACCTGATCGCCACCGACGATCCGACAACGGAGGTGCCGGTCGCGGAGGCCTTCTTCGGGCTCGGCCTGGTCACCCTGTGCTGGGTGGTGGGCGCCGCGCAGGTGGTGCTGCTGAACCGGTGGGTCTGGGGGAAGGTCACCGGCAGGCCCCTGGCGGTCCAGGCCCGCGACGAGGAGCAACGGCTGCGCCGCGAGCAGGCGCGTTACCTGGTGCATCACTACCCCACGGCCCGCCAGGAGTTCGCCATCGGTCGCCCGGACCTGCCCCGCGCCTTCGACGACGGCGGGCTGGTCGACGTCAACGCCGTACCCGACTCCGTGCTCGCCACGCTGCCGGGGCTCACCGACGCGCAACGCCGGCAGGTGGCGATGGAGCGGTGGCTGCGCGGGCCGTACGGGTCGATGGAGGAACTGGCGGCGCGGTGCCAGCTGCCGCTCGCGGTGACCGACGGGCTCCGCGACATCCTGCTCTTCCTCCCGCCCCCGAGCGACGTCGGATCGGGGGAGGCCGCGCCGGCCGAACCTCGATGACTGGCGGGGGTGTCAGCCGGGGCTGGTAGAAATGCCGGATGAGCCAGGATCGGGCGGCGGTACGGGAGCGGGCCGAGGCGGTGCTGCGCCGGCTGGCCGGCGAGCACGCCCGGCTCCGCGAGGACCAGTGGCGGGCGATCGAGGCGCTGGTGGTGGACCGGCGCCGGGTGCTGTGCGTCCAGCGCACCGGCTGGGGCAAGTCGGCGGTCTACTTCGTGGCCACCGCCCTGCTGCGGGAGCACGGCGAGCACGGGCCGACCGTGATCGTCTCGCCGCTGCTGGCGCTGATGCGCAACCAGGTGGAGTCGGCGGCCCGGGCGGGCATCCGGGCCCGCACCATCAACTCCGCCAACCTGGACGAGTGGGACGAGATCACCGCCGAGATCCACGCCGGCGCGGTGGATGTGCTGCTGATCAGCCCGGAACGGCTCAACAACCCGGACTTCCGGGACACCGTGCTGCCGAAGCTGGCCGCCACCACCGGGCTGCTGGTGGTGGACGAGGCGCATTGCGTCTCCGACTGGGGACACGACTTCCGGCCCGACTACCGCCGGCTGCGTACCTTCCTCGGCAACCTGCCCGAGCGCACTCCGGTGCTCGCCACCACCGCCACGGCCAACGAGCGGGTCACCGCCGACGTCGCCGAGCAGTTGGGCGACGCCCTGGTGCTGCGCGGCACCCTCGACCGCGAGTCGCTGCGGCTGGGGGTCCTGGACCTGCCCAGCCCGGCGCACCGGCTGGCCTGGCTCGCCGACCACCTGGACCGGCTCCCCGGCTCCGGGATCATCTACACCCTGACCGTGGCGGCGGCGGGGGAGACGGCCGAGTTCCTCCGCTCCCGCGGCTGGTCGGTGGCCTCCTACACCGGGCAGGCCGACGACGCCGACCGGCGGGCCGCCGAGCAGGACCTGCTGGACAACAAGATCAAGGCGCTGGTCGCCACCTCCGCGCTGGGCATGGGCTTCGACAAGCCGGACCTCGGGTTCGTGGTGCACCTCGGTGCGCCGCCCTCGCCGATCGCCTACTACCAGCAGGTCGGCCGGGCCGGCCGGGCCGTGGAGCACGCCGAGGTGCTGCTGCTGCCGGGTGTCGAGGACGCGGCCATCTGGCGCTACTTCGCCTCGCTCGCCTTCCCGCCGGAGGAGCAGGTCCGGGCGGTGCTCGGCGCGCTGCACACCGACCGGCCGCTCTCCACCCAGGCCCTCGAACCGATGGTCGACCTGCGCCGGGCCCGGCTGGAGCTGATGCTCAAGGTGCTCGACGTGGACGGCGCGGTCCGCCGGGTCCGCGGCGGCTGGCTGGCCACCGGCGAGCCCTGGGTCTACGACGAGGCCCGGTTGCGTCGCGTCGCCCAGGCGCGCACCGCCGAGCAGCAGGCCATGCGGGAGTACGTGACCACCTCCGGCTGCCGGATGCGCTACCTGCGGGAGTGCCTGGACGACGCCGGCGCGGGCGACTGCGGGCGGTGCGACCGCTGCGCCGCGCCCCTGTTCACGCCGGAGGTCTCCGACGCCGCGTTGACCGCCGCGCAGACCTTCCTCGGCCGCCCCGGCGTGGAGATCCCGCCGAAGAAGCTCTGGCCGACCGGGCTGGACGCGGTCGGCGTACCCCTCAAGGGGCGGATTCCCCCCGGCGAGCAGGCGCTGCCCGGGCGGGCCGTGGGACGCCTGTCGGACCTGGGCTGGGGTGGGCGGCTGCGCGGCCTGGTCGGCCCGGAGGCGGCGGACGGCCCGGTCCCCGACGACGTGGCGGCGGCGGTGGTGCAGGTGCTCAAGGCGTGGGCGCACGGCGACGACCCGTGGCCGCGCCGCCCGGCCGGCGTGGTCGCCGTCGGGTCCCGCACGCACCCCGCGCTGGTCGGCTCGCTGGCCGAGCGGATCGCCGCGGTGGGCCGGCTGCCGCTGCTCGGCCGGGTGGTCCCGACCGGCACCGCCGGGGCCGGCGGGCCGCGCGGCAACAGTGCCCAGCGGGTACGCGCGCTGCACGGCGCGTTCGCCGTGCCGGACGAGCTGGCCGACGCGCTGGCCGGACTGGACGGGCCGGTGCTGCTGGTGGACGACCTGGTCGACTCCGGCTGGACGCTGACCATGGTGGCCGGGCTGCTGCGCCGGGCCGGTGCCCCGGACGTGCTCCCCCTCGCCCTCGCCGTCGCCGGCTGAGGGGCCCCCGCGGTCGGCCAGGTCGACCCGGCGCACCGCAGTCGCCGCGGTTCCCGCTGGTCGTCGGCGGGTGCGGGCGGAAAGTTCCCGGCGCGGGTGGATTGCGACCGTCGCCACGCTGGGCGTCCGGACGGCGGACGGCAGCCGGGTCGGCGGTACCGTGGGCGGATGGCCGAGGGAACCGTCACGCACACCTATGCCGTCACCGGGATGACCTGCGAGCACTGCGTGCGCGCGGTCACCGAGGAGCTGTCCGCGCTGCCCGGCGTCGCCGAGGTGCGGGTCGACCTGGCCGCCGGCACCGCGACGGTGACCAGCACCGCGCCGCTGTCCGAGGCGTCGGTCCGGGCCGCCGTGGACGAGGCGGGGTACGAACTGGCCGTCGGCGGTGCCTGAGCACCCGCCCACCCTGCCGGTCCCGCCCGAGTCCGCCGACGGCGAGCGCTCCGGGGTGACCGACGCCCAGCCGGCGGCCGACGCGCGTCCGCCGGTGCGTGACGGGGACCCGGTCGAGGGCGGGCGGTCCGGCCCGGCCGACGCGCGCCCGGTGGGCGACGCGGGTCCGCCGGTGTTCGGGGTGCGTCCGGCCGACGACGAGCGGGCTGAGCTGATCGACGCACTCCCGACCGGTGCGGTCGGCGGGCAGCCGGTGGGGGCGGACCGGAGCACCCTGCGGCTGGCGCTGACCGTCGGCGGACTGGTGCTCGCGGTGCTGCTCGGCTTCGGCCTCGGCCGGGCCAACCCCGGCCCGAGCACGCCCTCGGCGACGAGCGCCGCCGCGGCCACCGTCGACCACCCCCACGCCCCCGGCACCGGCGCGCACGACCACGGCGCCGCCACCGACCAGGCCGCCGACAGCGGCGCGGGGGGTCTCTCGGTCAGCTCCGGCGGCTACACGCTCACCCCGTCGGCCGTGGAGTTCGGCGTCGGCCGGGCCGGCGAGTTCCGTTTCCAGGTACGCGACGAGCGGCGGCGGCCGGTCACCCGGTTCGGCGTCGTGCACGACAAGCCGCTGCACCTGGTCGTGGTGCGTCGGGACCTCAGCGGCTACCAGCACCTGCACCCGACGATGGCGCCCGACGGCACCTGGTCCGTACCGCTGACCCTCGGGCAGCCGGGCGTCTGGCGGGCGTACGCCGACTTCACCGCGGTCGCCGACGACGGCCGGCAGACGGCGGCGACCCTCGGGGTGGACCTGGTCGCGCCCGGCGGTTACGCCCCTCGGCCGCTGCCCGCCCCGGCCACCACCACGACCGTCGACGGCTTCTCGGTCGGGTACGAGGGCACGCCGGAGGTCGGCAAGGCCCTCCCGCTGCGCTTTACCGTCAGCGCCGGTGGCGCCCCCGCCGCGCTGGAACGCTACCTCGGTGCGTACGGCCACCTGGTCGCCCTCCGCGAGGGGGACCTGGGTTACCTGCACGTGCACCCGGTGGCGACGCCCGCGGGCGACACGGTCACCTTCTGGGTGACCGCCCCCGGGCCGGGCCGCTACCGGATGTACCTGGACTTCCAGGTGGCGGGCGTGGTGCGCACCGCCGAGTTCACCGTCACCGTGTCCTGACGACGACGACGACGACGGCGGCGGCCGGGTGGCCGGGGGATCGGTTGCTCAGCCGGCTCGGCGGACCGGCCGGCGGGCCAGGTAGCGGAGCAGGTCGCGGATGTGGTGCTTCTCCTCGGCCGGCACGCTCGGGTCGGCCAGCCGCTCCAGGATGACCCGCACGTCCGCCTCGACGGGGGAGTCGTCGACCCGGCGGCGCGGCGCGGGACCGGCGTCGGGCAGCCCGAGCGCCCGGAACGCCGCCGCGACGGGCAGGTCGAGGGCGGCGCAGAACCCGCGCACCTTGGCCAGCTCGGGATAGTCCTGCCAGTCGCCGGCGAGCCAGCGGAAGACGGTGGAGCGGCCGACCCCGGTGTGCGCCGCCAGGTCGCTCACCGTCCAGCCCCGCTCGTCGCGGGCGTCGTCGATGGCACGTCGCACGAAGCGTGCGAAGGCCATCTGCGGTGATACCTCTGCGGAACCCATTCCTGCGGGGTCTTCCCTTCCCGGCCGGAGCCCAGATTCGGTGCGCCCCCCCAGGGTAGTACGACAAGGCGTCGGAGCAGTCGACCGTTCGACCCGGGGGTCCCGCCGACAGGACCTCGGCGTCGGTGGGCGTCGCGTCCCGGCATTTGTGCCGGTGCCGTGTCCAGCGTCGATAGTCAGATATCAACTAAGCTCGACGTGCCGGCGCCACCAGCGACGTGGCGCTGACGAGCCCAGCGCACCGATGAGGAGCAGCATGGCCGACCCCGTCCTTCCGGTGCCGCACCGCCCGGGTGCGGTCAGTGTGTTCTTCGTGGCCAAGGCCGGCGTGTTCGCCCTCGGCTTCTGGATCTGGCTGCTGGTGCTGGTGCTGACCGGCGACGACGCCACCGGCGCGCACGTGCTGGCCGCCACCGGCGCGATCACCACCACCCTGGTCGGCGTGGTGCTGGGCATCCGGCTGGCGTTGCAGCACAGCGCCGCTGTCCGGCACGCCGAGTTGAAGCGGCTGCTGGTGGACATCTCCTGGAACGCCTTCGCCGCGGCCGGCAACGCCGAGACGTCGGGCAAGGTCGTCCCGTTCCGCACCGCAGCGGGCGAGGACGAGCGATCGTCGCGGGACCGGATCTCCGTGTTCGACCGGGCCCCGGGGGGCGAGCGGTCGGGGCGGAACCGGGGCGGCGATCGCCGTCGCTGATCCCGCCACCGCCGACCTCAGGCGGTCGGACGGGTGTCGGGGCCGGCCGGTCTCAGGCTGTCGGGCCGGCCTCGGTCAGCAGCGTCTCCAGGCGCGGGGTGATCCGCCACTGGTCGACCAGGTCCCGGTACTCGGCCCGCTGCGCCTGCGTCGGCGCGGTGCCGGTACGGCGGGCCCGGATCAGCAGGTTGCGCGGGGTGTGCCGGGAGTCGACGAACTCCACCACCTCGGCCCGGTAGCCGTGCAGCCGGAGCAGGCCGGCGCGCAGCGAGTCGGTGAGCACGTCGGCGAAGCGTTCCCGCAGGATGCCCTGCCGGGTCAGCAGCTCGTACGGCGCGGGAGCCGGGTGCGCGCGTAGCTGCGCGGCGATGTCGTGGTGGCAGCACGGGGCGGCGAGCACCCAGCGGGCGTCCCAGCGCACCGCGCGGGCCAGCGCCTCGTCGGTGGCGGTGTCGCAGGCGTGCAGCGCGAGCACCAGGTCGGGCGCGGGCTCGACCACCGCGTCGGCGATGGTGCCGGCCACGAAGGAGACCCGGTCGGCCCAGCCGAGCCGCTCGGCCAGCTCGGTGTTGCGCCGCCGCTGGTCCTCGCGGACGTCCACGCCGACCAGCTCGACGTCGAGGCCCCGCTGGGTCAGGTAGCGGTGCGCGGCGAAGGTCAGGTACGCGTTGCCGCAGCCCAGATCCACCACCCGCAGCGGGCCGGTCAGCTCGTCGGGGAGCGTGGCGGCGAGCGCGCGCAGGAACGCGTCGACCTGGCGGCGCTTGGCGGCCGAACCGCCGATCTCGGCGAAGATCGGGTCGCCCGGGTCGAGCAGGTACTCCTTGGCGCGGTCGTGACCACCCGGCTCGGCCTCCGGGCGGCTCGCCGCGGCCCGGTGCACCTGCGCCTCGCCGGACTTGGTCACCCGGAGCTGGAGCGTGGCGTCAGCGGTCTCCACGTGCCAGTTGCCGAACGGCTCGGCCAGCAGCGCGTCGACCGCCGCGCCGGCCTCCGCCCCCGGAGCCACGTTGCGGGTGTACGGCCGGGCGCCGTCGGAGGTGGAGATCTGCAACCGGGGGCCGGCCTTGAGCGCGACCGGGCGCAGCTCGGCCCGGACCACCGAGGGGCGCTGCCCACGGCGGCGACCGGCGGCGACCGCGCGGGTCAGCGCGGGGTCGAGCAGCAGGGCCCGGACCTCGGTCAGGGCGGCGTCCAACGGTTCCGGCATTCCACCATCTTCCTTCCTGGTCCGGGCCGCCCGTCGGCAGGCCACCGCATGGTGCCGTGCGTCGCTCGTCCGCCCCGCCGGACACCGGTCCCCGGCGCGTCGACCGACACCGGAGCACCCGGTGCGGACGCTTTGCTCTGCTGCCTGGACGGCAACACCGCAGGCGGTTTTGTGTTGCGATCGAGGCAGCAGAGCAAAGCCTGCGGGCAAGCGGCCTGGGGACGGACGCCAGGTCGGAGTCTGGTCCGCGGCTTGACGTCGCGGTGTCATCGGGCCGAGTCGGGGCGCTGACCGGTGGCGCGCTGCCGCGCTCGCTCCGGCCTGCGGCATCTGGCCCCCGACCGGCGGCAATTCGCTGTCGGCTGCGGTGGCCACGACGACTGCCCGGTCGACGTCAGGAGCCCCACCGGAGAACGGTCGAGCACCGGAAAAGGGGACGTCCCCCGCACCGGTGAACGGTGCGGGGGATGTCGGGTGTCGCAGCGGTCAGTCGGCGATCGCCTCGGCCGGGGTACCGGCACCGGAGCCGCCACGGCGGCGCCGGCGACGGCGCGGCTTCGACGACTCGCCCTCGGCGGCGGCCACGGCCGGCTCCGGGGAGCCGGCGTCGGTGGCGACCGCCGCAGTCGACTCGCCCGCGACCGCCGCGGTCGACTCACCCGCGACCGCCTCGCCGGCCCGGCGGCGACGCCGGCGGCGGGGGGTGCGGGTGCCTTCCTCGGCGGCGGCGTCGGCCGGCGCATCGGCGTCCGGCGTGCCGGCGTCGGAGTGACCGCCGCGTCGGCGCTCGCCCCGGCCCCGGCTCTCGCCCCGGCTGTCGCCCCGGCTGTCGCCGCGCCGGGAGCCCCGGCCGCTCTCGCCACGCCGCGGCCGGCCGCCCAGGTCCTCCTCGACCTCCGCGGAGAGCCCGGCGCGGGTCCGCTCGGCGGTCGGCAGGGTGCCGGTGATCTCGGTGGAGATGCCGAGGTCGGTGTAGAGGTGCGGAGAGGTGTGGTACGTCTCCGGCGGCTCCGGCATCTCCAGGCCGAGCGTCTTGTCGATGATCCGCCAGCGGGGCATGTCGTCCCAGTCGACGAAGGTCACCGCGACGCCCGTGGCCCCGGCCCGGCCGGTACGACCGATCCGGTGGGTGTAGGTGTCCTGGTCCTCGGGGCAGTCGTAGTTGATGACGTGGGTGACGCCACTGACGTCGATGCCCCGGGCCGCCACGTCGGTGGCGACCAGAGTGTCGATCTTCCCGGCGCGGAACGCCCGCAGCGCCCGCTCACGGGCACCCTGGCCGAGGTCGCCGTGGACGGCGGCCACGGCGAAGCCGCGGAAGTCGAGATCCTCGGCGACCCGGTCGGCGGCCCGCTTGGTGCGGGTGAAGATCATGGTCAGCCCGCGCCCCTCGGCCTGGAGGATCCGGGCCACGATCTCGACCTTGTTCATCGAGTGGGTGCGGTAGGCCAGCTGCTGGGTCTGCGGCGACGGGCCGGTCTCGGCGGTGTGCCCGGCGTGGATCGTCATCGGACGGCGCAGGAAGCGCCGGGAGAGCGTGACGATCGGGTCCGGCATGGTGGCCGAGAAGAGCATGGTCTGCCGGTCCTCCGGCAGCATCGCCAGGATCTTCTCGACGTCGTCAAGGAAGCCCAGGTCGAGCATCCGGTCGGCCTCGTCGAGGACCAGCGCACGCACCCGGTCGAGCCGCAGGTGCTTCTGCTTCTGCAGGTCCATCAGCCGGCCGGGCGTGCCGACCAGGATCTCCACGCCCTTGCGCAGCGCGTCGATCTGCGGCTCGTACGCCACGCCGCCGTAGATCGGCAGCACCCGGATGCCCCGGGTCCGGCCTGCGGCGGCGAGGTCCTTGGCGACCTGGATGCCCAGCTCGCGGGTGGGTACGACGACCAGGGCCTGCGGCACGCCGTCGCTGCCCTCGCCCGGCGCGAAGACCCGCTCCAGCAGCGGTACGCCGAAGCCGAGGGTCTTGCCGGTGCCGGTCGGCGCCTGGCCGATCATGTCGGTGCCGCGCAGCGCGATCGGGATCGCGTACTCCTGGATCGCGAAGGCGCGGGTGATGCCCGCCGCGGCCAGGGCCTCGACGGTCTCGGGCCGCGCACCGAGCGCGGCGAAGGTGGGAGCCTCCGGACGGACCGGGGCGGTGGGGGCCAGTTCGTGGCCACCCAGCTCTTCGAGAATCTGTTCGCTCATCTGGATCTGGGGGTGCCCTCTCGTGGTGCGCCCCGTCTTGTCCTCAGGGCGCGTTCGGTATGGCGCGGGCCACGCGGTCGGGGGCGGAATTCGCCGAGCCGGACCGGGCCGCACGCGCGCCGCAGGCAGGACTTCGATCAGATCGGCGCCCGCGGCAACTGCTCCATACTACCCGAGCGGCTCTGCGCGCGTCCCGGAGCGCGGTGACCGGGTCTCCTCCGGGGGTGCCAATTGTGACCTGCGCCACTGTTCCGGGGTCTCGGTGTGCCGGTTTGGGCGGTACCCTGCGCTCGTGTCCGCCCCGACAACACCCGAGGCCGTGGTCGACCTGCTCGGCCTGGTCGCCTACGGCGAGCTGCTCGCCTTCGACCGGATGGCCGCCGACGCCCGGCTCGCCCCCGACCTGCGCCGCCGGGCCGCGCTGAGCGAGATGGCCGCCGCCGAGATCGGCAACTACCGGCGCCTCTCGGACTGGCTCACCGCCCTCGGGGCGACGCCTGACGACGTGATGGCCCCGTACGTGGGGCCCTTGCAGGCGTACCACGACTCCACCGAACCGAAGGACTGGCTGGAGGCGGTGACGAAGGCGTACGTCGGGGACGCCATCACCGACGACTTCCTCGGCGAGATCGCCGACCGGCTGGACGAGCCGTACCGGCGGCTGGTGCGCGACGTGCTGCACGAATCCCGGTACGCCGACTTCGCCGCCGCCGAGATCCGGGCCGCGATCGAGACCGACCCCCGGGTGGCGAACCGGCTCTCCATGTGGGCGCGGCGCCTGGTGGGTGAGGCGCTGTCCCAGGCGGGGCGGGTCGCGGCGGCGGACCGGGGCGCGCTGACCGCGCTGATCGCGCGGGACGGCACGGACGTGCCGGCGACGTTCCGCCGGCTCACCGCCAACCACACCGCCCGGATGGCCGCCGTCGGGCTGAACAACTGATCCGCCCGGTCGGGCCCGGCCCGCGGCGGGCGCACCCGCCGCGGTGGCCGGACCGGATCAGCGGACGGTGAACCCGACCGCCCGCGGGGACGCCTCGGCGATCTCGACGTAGGCGACCTTGTTGACCGGCACGATGACCCGCCGGCCCTTCTCGTCGGTCAGGGACAGCGTCCCCTCGTCCTTGCCGAAGGCCTCGGTCACGATCTGCTCGATCTCGGCCGGCGACTGCGCGCTCTCCAGAACCAGCTCGCGCGGCGCGTACTGCACGCCGATCTTGACCTCCACTGTGCCTCCTCAGGTGGGCGAAAGAGCCGCCGATGGGAAGGCTATCCGATCTCGGGGCCGGATGTTCAGGCTGACTCACCTTGCAGCGGGAAGCTCGCGATCCCACGCCAGGACAGCGCCGCGACCAGCGCCTCCGCCTCCGCCTTGGGCACCTGGCGACCGCCGGCCAGCCAGAACTGGGCAGCGGTCTCGGCCGCACCGACCAGACCGGAGGCGAGCAGTTCGGCGTGCGCCCGGCTGACGCCGGTGTCCGAGATGATGGTGTCGGTGATCGCCGCGATGGCGCCCTGCTCCACCCGCTCGACGCGCTGCCGCACCGCCGGGTCGTTGCGCAGGTCCGACTCGAAGACGAGACGGAACGCCTCGCTCTCGTGGTCGACGAAGTCGAAGTACGCCCGGACCGAGGCCCCGACCCGCTCCTTGTTGTCGGTGGTACCGCGCATCGCGTCGTGCACCTTGGCGACCATGGCGTCACAGTGCGTGTCGAGCAGCGCCAGGTAGAGCTCCATCTTGCCGGGAAAGTGCTGGTAGAGCACCGGCTTGGAGACCCCCGCCCGCTCGGCGATGTCGTCCATCGCGGCGGCGTGGTAACCCTGCGCGACGAACACCTCCTGCGCCGCCGCGAGCAGCTGCTTACGTCGCGCCGAGCGGGGCAGCCTGGTGGGCCGGCCGGCGGTCTGCGCACCGTTCCCCACAGCGGTCATGGGAACCTCCGAGTTTCTTCGTACGAGCCGGCACTTTTACCCCGTACCGGTCAGGGGCATGTTCCCCGGTCCCGGAATTGGCCCGCCGCTGTAACTTATCGCCACTGTCACCACACGGTAGCCTCAGCGGGGGCGACCAAGGAGCGCGCGGTGAGTGAAACAGGGCAACCCGGTGCCGCCACCCCGGGAGAGCACGGTGACGGGACGGGTCAGCAGGACGACCTGGCCCGTTCCGTCAGCGGGTGGGCACCCCCGGCGACCGGGTGGTCCGGCGGGGCCGACGCCCCCGCGTACCGGGACACCGCCGCCCCCTGGCACCGGCCCGACCCGGCAACCGGCTGGGACGCCTCCTCCCCGCGCCACGGCGACCTGCCCGCGCCGCTGACCGACCCCGAGCCCGACCCCGCGCCGCGTAACGGACGCGCCCACCTCAACGGCGTCGGCCACCCCGGCGACGAGCCGCGCGGCCGACCGTCCCCGGTGAGCGCCCCGCCCGCCGACGCCCCCCGCTTCGGCGCCGACCTGCGGCGGGACGCCGACGGCGACCGACTGGTCGTACCGGCGCAGCGGCCGGCGCCCTCGCCCGAGCAGCAGTCCGGATCGGCCGACCCGGACGCCGCCGCGTGGCACTCCTCGGAGGAGCCGCCGCGGCTCAGCCGCTGGGCGGACGGGGGCCTGCCCACGTCCGCGCCACCGGCCGTGCAGGTCCCGCCGGTCGGCACCGCCGCCTCCGGCTTCGAGGTGCCCCCGGGCTTCCACGCGCCCCGGCCGGACCGAGGACAGCCCGACCGGGCCGAGGCCGACGAGTTCCCGCCCGACGTGTCCCGCGCCCGGGCCGACCGTCCCCACCCCGGCTCCGCAGACGAGTCGACCGGGGCCCGCGGCGGCGACGAGGCGGCCGCCGGGCGCGGCGAGCCGGACCCGCACGCCGAGCAGCCCTACGCCGGTCACCGGCCCGCCGACGAACCGGACTGGTCCGGCCCGAGCTGGAACCGGCCGAGCTGGGGCGGCGGCTGGGCGCCGCCGTGGGCCCGCGAGGACGAGCCGCCGACGAGCCGCCGGTCCCGGTCCGACCGGACCCCGGAGTGGTCGGCCGAGCCCGCCCGGCCGTACGAACCGGTGCGCGCCGAGCCGGCCCGGCCGTACGAGCCGGTCCGGGCCGAACCCGCCCGCCCCTACGAGCCGATGCGGTCCGAGG
>NZ_JAGPYL010000036.1:0-52464 GCF_018070095.1 Micromonospora sp. U56 | reverse complement strand
TGATGAACAACCTGTTCGCCGGCAACACCGTCTGGTCGTACAACGCGTTCAACAACCCGTCGCGTGGCCTGTCGACGTTCGTCCGGATGTCCTACAACTCGCTGGACACCACCGACTCGGTCGCCGGTTTCGGCTGGTCGCTGCAGGCGTCGTCGATGATGCGCCTGGGCACCCCGCTGGACTTTCACCCCAACCCGAACCCGACGAAGGTCACCCTGACCGACGGCGACGGCACCAGCCACTGGTTCACCTGGGACGCGGCCACCTCGCAGTGGAAGAGCCCGAAGGGTGTGCACCTCTACCTGGAAAAGGTCACCGCGCTCGACTGCAAGCCGAACATGCAGGAGCGGCGGGCCTGGCGGCTGACCAAGCCGGACCGCACACAGTTCTACTACGACTGCGAGGGCTTCCTCTCCAGCACGGTCGACAACAACGGCAACGAAATGCTCTTCACCTACGAGGAGCGCAAGAGCAACAACAAGCCGACCAAGTTCCTCAAGTACATCACCGACCCGACCGGCCGGATCACCCTGACCCTGGACTACTACGCCAAGGGCCAAACCTACGACTACATCAACGACACCACCTGGGCCCGGGTGTCCGGTGCGACCAACCTGACCAACCCGAAGATCATCGACCACGTCTCACAGATCACCGACATCTCCGGACGCAAGCTCACCTTCACCTACACCGACAAGGGTCTGCTCGGTGAGCTGATCGACGGCGCCGGCTCCACCAACGGCACGCCGAAGACGTTCAAGTTCCGCTACGACATGACGCAGGGCAACAAGAACGTCAAGCTGGTCAAGGTCACCGACCCGCGAGCCAGCGCCACCGGCCAGGCCTACTCCACCGACCTGGTCTACAACTACCCGCAGGCCGGCGACGACCCGAAGTGGCACTGGACCACCAAGTCCTACACCGACCGGCTCGGCCACCCGACGACGTTCGGCTACGTCGACCCGGACGCCACCAACAACATCCAGACGACGGTCACCGACGCCGAGAACCACGCCACGACCTACCTGCAGGACGGCTACGGCCGGCCGATCCAGACGACCAACGCCAAGAACCAGGTCACCAAGCTGAGCTGGGACGACGACCACAACGTCACTCGGTTCGAGGAGGCCAACGGCGCCGTCTCCACCTGGACGTACGACCAGAAGACCGGCTACCCGACCGAGACCAAGGACGCCGAGGCGGTCAAGAACGGCACGCCGGGCACAGTCCTGACCTACCAGCGCCAGCTCAACGGCTACGTCGCCGACCTGACCGAGAAGACCAGCCCGGAGGGGCGCAAGCACACCTTCGGCTACGAAACCGACGGCGACCTCGCGTGGCTGGTCGACCCGATGGGCAACACCACGGCGGACCCGGACGACTACAAGACCTCCTACACCTACGACGCGTGGGGCCAGATGCTGACGGCGAAGGACGCCAACGGCAACGCCACCACCAACAGCAGCTTCGACCCGAACGGCTACCCGCAGACCATGACGGATGCGCTCACGAAGTCGACAAAGTTCGTCTACGACGCGCGCGGTAACGTCTTGAAGGTCACCGACGCGCTGGGCAAGGACACCACCCAAACGTACGATACCTTCGGCCGGCCGCTGGAAAACAAGGTCCCGAAGAAGCAGTTGGCGGGCGAATTCATCACCACCCCGGCACCGATCTACGATGTCAACGACAACGTCATCCAGTCGACTGCGGCTAACGGCGCGGTGACCAACGCGTCGTTCGACAATGCCGACCAGGTGACGTACACGCTGGCTCCCGTCGATGTGACCGGCGATCCGGAGCGGAAGACGTCGTTCACCTATGACAAGGTCGGCAACATGCTCACCACGACCGAGCCGAAGGGCAACCTGACCCCGACGATCGCTGGTGATTACGTCACGACCAACGGCTACGACGAGATCTACCAGACCATCTCGACGGTGAACGCCAACGGCGACAAGATCAGCTACGAGTACGACAACGTGGGCAACGCCGTCACCGTCATCGACCCGCAGAAGAATGCCACGGCAGACCCCGCCGACTACACCACCAAGTACACCTACGACCACGCGCACCGGGTCACCAAGACCACGGACGCGCTGGGCAAGTTCTCGAGCAGCACCTACGACCGTGACGGCTTGGTCAAGGCTACGACCGACCAGCTCGGGAACATCACCGAGGTCGCGCTCGACGCCCGGGGCAAGCCGACCCAGGTCAAGGTGCCGCACAAGAACGACGCTGGGACGATCACCTACCGGCTCACCAGCTACGAGTACGACCAGGTCGGTAACCGCACCAGGGTGATCAGTCCGCGGGGTGTGGCAACGACGGACGACGCAAACGACTTCGCCACGGTCACGGTCTATGACGCACTCAACCGGGTGAAGGAGACCCAGACTGCGTACGACGCCGACGACGCCCGCTACACCACTCCGGACAAAACGACCTACACCTACGACGCCGTGGGCCGGCTGACGACTGTCTCCGCCCCACCATCTTCGGGTGAGTCGGTCCGCAACGACACCGCCTACACCTACTTCGACAACGGCTGGACGCAGGCCAGCACCGATCCGTGGGACATCGTCACCTCCTACGACTACAACAACCTGGGCGCCCAGACCGCGCGCACGGTGACGTCCGCAGGCGGCTCGTCGAACCGGACGATGACCTGGACCTACCACCCGAACGGCAAGCTGAAGTCCCGCGCGGACGACGGCGTGCCAGTCGGCAAGCAGGTGGTGCTGGTCGACAATTCCGACTTCAACAACACGACCACGACGGGCACCTGGGCGGCGGCCGCCACGGCGACCGGCAAGTACGGCACCAACTACGCCACCCGCGCGGCGGGGACCGGCGCGAACACCTTCACCTGGCAGTTGAACGTGCCGCAGGCCGGTACGTACGAGGTATTCGCCCGCTACCCGCAGGTCTCTGGTGCGGCTACCGACGCCAAGTACACGGTCAACCACAGCGCCGGCGGCACGGTCAAGACGGTCAACCAGACCACCAACACCGGCACCTGGGTCAGCCTCGGCTCCTACAGCTTCGCCGAAGGCAACACCCATAAGGTGTCGCTGTCGGACCAGGCCACCGGCACCGTCGTGGCTGACGCCATCAAGGTCGTGCGGGACAACTCCGCCGAAACAGACAACGAGAAGCAGGACTTTACCTACAGCTACGACGTGAACGGCAACCAGACTACGATCACGGACAACAGTCTGGGCGCCAGGGTTGACACCTACAAGATTGCGTACACCGGACTCAACCAGGTCGAGTTCGTGCGGGAGTACAAGAGCGGCGCGTTGAAGAACACGACGTCGTTCACCTACAACAAGAACGGTTCCCCGCTGACCACCGGGCACGACCGGCAGCATGCTGCCTACACCTATGACGCCCGTGACCTGCTGGCGACGGTGACCAATGGGGCATCGGAAACCGATACCGCGAAGAAGACGACCACATTCACGTACACCGACCGGGGTGAGAAACTACGGCAAGTTAAGGGCAACGGGAACACCGTCGACTACAGCTACTATCTTGACGGGCTGCCCAAGACCCAGGTCGAAAAGAAGGCCAATGGCACGTTCGTCTCGGACCACGTCATCGAGTACGACCTCAATGGCAACCGTCAGCGGGACACCACCACCAAGATGAGCGCCGACAACAACTCGGTGAACCTGACCACCCAGTACGACTACACCTACGATCCGCGTGACCGGCTCTCGGCGGTCACCAAGACCGGTACCGGTGCGGGCGTTGAGAGCTACATCCACGACGCCAACAGCAATGTCGTCTCGCAGAGCGTCGGTGGCGTCACGACGAACTTCAACTATGATCGCAACCGGCTGTTGACCTCGACGACTTCCGGTCTCACCTCCTCGTACAATTACGACCCGTTCGGCCGCCTCGACACCGTCTCGTCCGGCACCACGACGCTCCAGCGGAACATCTACGACGGCTTCGATCACATCGTCGAGAACCGGACCAGTACGTCGACCACCAAGTACACGTTTGACCCCATGGACCGGACCACGACGAAAACGATCGACGCCGGTACGGCCCAAGCGAAGACCACCACCTTCAACTATCTCGGACTCTCGGGCGAGGTGCTCGACGAAGAGGTGGCCGGCGCAGTTACCAAGTCCTACCAGTACTCGCCCTGGGGAGAACGTCTTTCGCAGGTCACGCATAAGTTGGACGGCAGTAAAGAGCAAGCTTACTACGGGTACAACACACACAGCGACGTCGAACAGATCACCGATGGCGCCGGAAACACCCAGGCGACCTACGGCTACACCGCCTACGGTAATGATGACGCTGCCCAGTTCACGGGTATCGACAAGATGGATCCGGCGAATCCGAACAAACAGCCGTACAACACGTACAGGTTCAACGCCAAGCGCGTGAACTCCAGCTCCGGCACGTACGACATGGGCTTCCGTGACTATGATCCCGGCCTTAACCGGTTCCTCACCCGGGACAGCTACAACGGTGCCCTGGCCGACATGCAGCTCGGTCTGGACCCGTGGAATGCCAACCGTTACGCGTTTGCTGGCGGCAACCCGATCTCGCTCATCGAAAACGATGGCCACTCGTCCTGTAGCTGGAACCCGACCACATGGGGAGACTGCGCTGGAGACGCCGTGGACGCGGTGGACGAGTTCGTTACCAACACTGTTCCTGAATTTGTGACCGAGGATGTTCCGGAGTGGTGGAACGAAACCGCGGCCCCGGCGCTCGAAGACGCATGGGAGGATGTGAAGGAGGATGTCGGACAGGCCTGGGAGGACACCAAAAAGGTGGCCAACCAGGTGATGGACTCCGAGTTCGTGGCGGGCGCCGCAGATTGGTGGAACAAATACGGTGGCTATGTTGGCCTGGCGGCTGCTGGCCTCTGCATCGTCATTACGGCGGGCGCTTGTACCGGCCTCGCCCTCATAGTGGCCGGCGCGAGCATCATGTCCCGTGGCTACAACCTCCGGCAAAAGGAAAAGGAAGGAACCGTCACCACGGTGGACTATGTCGAGGCGGGGACCGGTGCTGCCATGGACACGGCGTTCGCACTGATCCCAGGTTCCCGTGTGGCAGGAGCTAAGTTCTGGGACACCCCGTATAATCACTTCATGGCTGGATCGGCTGCTCAAGCCGGGGCATGGACCGCGGGTCAGCTGTACCCGGGCGGAGTGCTGTTCAACCGATTCCTTGACGGAAAGTAGCCTATTCGGGCTGATGGCATGACGGAGGTAGGGGTCGTTGGACGGAAACGTCCAACGACCCCCCCCCGCAGTGGATGAAGGGGCCGAGAATGGCGCGTAACGTCAACGACCGTAGGGCGAGGGTGCTTGTTGCCATGATTGCCATTCTGGCAATGCTCTTCATGGTCGCGGCATCATCGGTCCTGGGTACGTTTTGGTTTCGCAACGGAACCTTCGAGGACGGTCAGGTTGTAACCGCTCCCGTGTTGAAAGTGACCTCCGGACGAACCGGTGAGGCTGAGGTCGAGTATTTTGCCGATGGCAAACGGTATCAGGCTTGGGTTTACTGCGGCACTTCATGTCCGAACGAGGGTGACCGTATGGAAGTCGAGTACTCGATCAATAATCCCACAAATGTTGTCCGGAACAGGGCAAGGCCATTCTCCATGACGTCCGTCGTTGCCTTTTTCGTCACGGGTTCTGGAATCGTGATCTGCGGCATCCTGCTGCGGCGCGACATCATATCCCTTCGCCGTACGTAAGGCGCATGTTGCTCCTCGACCGTGGACGAGTTTAAGTTGTTCTTTGGGAAGTGGGTTCAGTGATGAAAAACGTCAGTCCGTCCGTGAATGAAGGGATCTTGTCCATCACCTTCAGCCGTCCGACGGGCGCCTTTCTCTACGCCGCGAGTAAGCCACGACTGCTGATAGAGGGCGACGAAGTGAAAGCCTTCAGCTGGGGGACCCATCGTCTTCCCCTTCAGGCTGGCCGGCATCGGGTGCAGGCGTGGGTACCGTATATCCTCCCTCGCAAGGCCGGGTGGGTGCAGGCGGATATCGAAGTAGGTACTGCGCGAACGGTGGAGGTCGAGTACGTTGCGCCTACGGCTACGTTTGCCAAGGGTCGCCTGGGTGCTCCGGACCGACGGAAAACCGCGCGTTTCTCGCCAGTTTCAATATTCAACGGGCTTGCTCTAATTGCATTCATTTTGTTGTTAGCTGTGACGTTCCTGTCAAAATAGGAACGACCGGAAGCGGCTTAGTGCGGCAGCCCGGGTTCGTTATGTAGATGTCGATGGATGGATCGGCTGGGTGCGGCGGCGGTAGTGGCTGGTTCGGGCGCGTGCTTGGTGTTGGCGTCGCCAGTGTGACCAGGTCAGCCAGTGGCTGATCGGGTGGACGGTGGTGGTGATCAGCTTCGCGAAGAGGTGGCGGATTTCGGGCAGGGTCAACGGGATCATCGTCTGATCGGCTGCGGGACGATGGCCGCGTTCGCGGGCGGCGATCACCGTCAGGATGGCCTGGGCGAGCATGACGAGGGTGACGTGTCGGTGCCAGGCGTGCCAGCGGCGTACCTGTGGTTCGTCCAGGCCGATGGTCTTGCCGGTCTGGAAGGAGGTCTCGATCGACCAGCGGGTCCCGGCGACCCGCACGAGCACTCGCAGTGGGACGGGCTGGGGTGACCAGCAGCGGTAGAACGCCAGCTCACCTCGCTGATGCGACGGCGGATCAGCAGCCAGTGGTGCCCGGCGGTCTCGTCCGCGGGTGCCGTGATCCTGATCCAGGCCCAGTCGTAGTCGCGGGCGCCTTTCGATCCGGCGCCGGCGGACAGCCGGTTCCATGCCCGGCTCGGCAGGTCGGCGGCGAGCCGGTCAGCGCGGACCGGCTGTCGACCGGGCGGGCGGTGACCCGGTGGCTCTTGGCCACCGCCAGGACGTAGCCGATCCCGCGGGCTTGCAGGTCGCGGCGGAGCTGCCGGTCACCGCCATGGGCCTCGTCCGCCGTGGCCCACGCCGCGGGCACGTTCGCGTCGAGGGCGCGGGTGAGCATTCGCCGGGCCAGAACGAGCTTGGTCGCGAACTCGACGTCGTCGGGGACCCCGGCGGCGGCGCACCGATCAGGGTCGTCGGTCCATGCCGTGGGCAGGTAGACCTCCCGGTCGATCAACGTGTAGCCGTCCGGCGCGGCATAGGCGAGGTAGACGGCGACCTGCGCGTTCTCCACCCGCCCGGCGGTCCCGGTGTACTGCCGCTGCACACCGACGGTGTGCACGCCCTTCTTCAGATCACCGGTGTCATCCAAGATGAGTCGCCCAGCGCGTCGATCACGTAGCCCCGCACGTCGTCACGCACCGCGTCGGCGTCCCACACCGCCTCACCCAGCAGTCGCTGCATCGCGTGCGGCGACGCGTCCCCGGCGTGCTCGGCCAACTGCCAACACGACCGGCTGTCCACATCAGACAACAATCCGAGCAGGAACGACCGGGCCTGCCGGCGCGGCTCCACCCGCCCGAACCGGCCCGCGATCCACGCGAACCCGGTGTCGAACTCCGCCAACCAACTCTCGGCGTCTACGCTGTGCCCAGCGGCCGCCGCACGATCTTCACCTGTCCTCACAAACAGTGCATGATCAACCGGCGGCCGTCTCCCTACCCGCAGACACGCCGACCAGCCCGGACCGAGCCGAACTCATCGCCGGCCATCTACATAACGAACCCGGGCTGCCGTATTAGCCGCGAGACCTGCTACCTGACCGTGTCCCTTTCCGCCGACCAGGCCCAACCCGCCGACCTACAGGACTGGGCCCGCCGCGAATGGCACATCGAAAACCCCATCCACACGTCAGAGATGTCACGTTCCGTGAAGACCTCCACCAAGCCCGGACCGGCATCGGACCCGCCGTCATCGCCACACTGTGTAACACCGCGATCGGCTACCACCGCACCAACGGCGACACCAACGTCGCCCGCGTCGCCCGACGCGCCAACCGCCGCCCACACGACCTCATCACCGCCGTGACCAGCAGTTACCCGACAACGCAATGACCCTGGGCGTCCAGGTTGGTGATCCCGTGGACGATGTCCTTGTGCAGGCGTTGGTCGCTCAGGTCGTAGGTGTCGCGGCGGATCCGGAAGACCTGCGCGGCGGCGGGGAACTCGATGCCGGCGGTGTCGGCGGTCCAGGCCCGACGCTCGATGATGAGTCCCGAGCGGTGTTCGCGGTGAGTGTGGGCGGCGGTGTCGCTGGTCGCGGCGGGTAGACGCTGCCAGATCGCCATCAACGACACCACCTGGGCCCGGGTGTCCGGTGCGACCAACCTGACCAACCCGAAGATCATCGACCACGTCTCACAGATCACCGACATCTCCGGACGCAAGCTCACCTTCACCTACACCGACAAGGGTCTGCTCGGTGAGCTGATCGACGGCGCCGGCTCCACCAACGGCACGCCGAAGACGTTCAAGTTCCGCTACGACATGACGCAGGGCAACAAGAACGTCAAGCTGGTCAAGGTCACCGACCCGCGAGCCAGCGCCACCGGCCAGGCCTACTCCACCGACCTGGTCTACAACTACCCGCAGGCCGGCGACGACCCGAAGTGGCACTGGACCACCAAGTCCTACACCGACCGGCTCGGCCACCCGACGACGTTCGGCTACGTCGACCCGGACGCCACCAACAACATCCAGACGACGGTCACCGACGCGGAGAACCACGCCACGACCTACCTGATGGACGGCTACGGACGGTCCATCCAGACCACCAACGCCAAGAACGAGGTCACCAAGCTCGGCTGGGACGACGACCACAACGTCACCCGGCTCGAGGAGGCCAACACCGCCGTCTCCACCTGGGAGTACGACACCAAGACCGGTTACCCGACGGTGGTGAAGGACGCCGAGGCGGTCAGGAACGGCTGGCCGGGCAAGGTGCTGACCTACCAGCGCCAGCTCAACGGCTACGTGGCCGAGCCGATCACCAAGACCAGCTCGGAGGGTCGCAAGTCGACCTTCACGTACACGGCCGAGGGTGACATCGAGTCGGTCACCGACCCGCTGGGCAACACCACGGCGACCGCCGGCGACTACACCAGCACCAACACCTACGACGAGTGGGGTCAGCTCCTCACCGCCAAGGACGCCAGGGGCAACATCACCCAGTACGGCCCCTTCCACGTCAGCGGCTACCCGACGACCATCAAGGACGCCGGCGACGGGTTGTCGTACTTCACGTACGACGCTCGGGGCAACGTCACCGAGGTCAAGAACGGCAAGAACGCCAAGGTCACCCAGGCGTACGACACCTTCGGCCGCCCGACCACCAAGGTCGAGCCGGTGGACGCGGCCAACGGCCGCTTCATCACCACCACGGCCCCGGAGTACGACCAGAACGACAACATCACGAAGGCGTACGCGGCCAACGGGACGGCGTCGACCTCGGTCTACGACCCGGCGGACCAGGTCCTCGAGACGCTGGCCCCGAAGGACGAGGCGACCGACCCGGAGCGGAAGACCACCACGACGTACGACAAGGTCGGCAACGTCCTGACCGTCACGGAGCCGCAGGGCAACCTGACCGCGACTGTCGGCGACTTCACGACGACCACGAAGTACGACGTGATCTACCAGCCGATCGAGGTCACCAACGGCCTCGGTCAGAAGGTCAGCTCGGAGTACGACAACGTCGGCAACGTCAAGGTCCTCTACGACGCCAAGAAGAACGCCAGCGCCGCGGTCGACTTCACCACGAAGTTCGACTACGACTGGAACCACCGGGTCGTCAAGACCACGGACGCGCTCGGCAAGTTCACCACCGCCCGCTACGACAAGGACGGCCTGACCGTCGGCAGCACCGACGCGGACGGCAACGAGTCGCTGGCGACGTACGACGCCCGCGGCGCGCTGGTCGAGTCGAAGGTGCCGCACAGCAAGGACGGCGCCGGCACCATCACCTACCGCACCACGAAGTACGAGTACGACCAGGTCGGCAACGCGACGAAGGTGATCAGCCCGCGCGGTGTGAACACCGACGACGCCGTCGACGCCGACGATTTCGCCACCCAGAAGGTGTACGACAAGCTCAACCGCGTCGCGGAGGAGTGGTCGGCCTACGACAAGGACGACAGCCGCTACAACACGCCCAACAAGACCATCTACACGTACGACTCGGTGGGCAACCTGGAGAAGGTCAGCGCGCCGCCGTCGGACGGGCAGACGGTCCGCAACGACACCACCTACACCTACTACGACAACGGGTGGACCAAGACCACGGCCGACCCGTGGGACATCACCACGTCGTACGACTACAACGACCTGGGTCAGCAGATCAAGACCACGCTGACCTCGGCCGGTGGGTCGCAGTCCCGGACGATGACCTGGGATTACTTCCCGTCCGGCAACCAGAGGGGTAGGTCGGAGGACGGCCTGCCGGTCGGCAAGGACGTGGTCCTGGTCGACAACTCCGACAGCCACAACACCGCCACCCAGGGCACCTGGACGAGCGGCGCCGCCCAGGGCAACTACGGCTACGACGTGGCCACCGCGCCGGCGGGTAGCGGCACGGCCCAGTTCAACTGGCAGCTGAACATCCCGCAGGGCGGCGACTACGACGTGTTCGTGCGGTATCCGCAGGTCAGCGGTGCGGCGACGGACGCCAAGTTCACCATCACCTACAGCGGTGGCGCTAGCGTCACCAAGACGGTGAACCAGACCCAGGGCGCCGGCACCTGGATCAACCTCGGCAAGTACGCGTTCGTCGAGGACGGTGTCCAGAAGGTCACCCTCACCGACCAGGCGACGGGCAAGGTGGTCGCCGACGCGGTGAAGCTGGTGCGGGACAACGCCACCGACGTCGACAACGAGAAGAAGGAGTTCACCTACAAGTACAACCCGAACGGGATGATGGTCGAGGTCAAGGACCTCAGCCCGGGCGCGCAGATCGACCGGTACGAGATCGGGTACGACGACCTCAACCAGATCGACTCGGTCAAGGAGTTCGTCGGGACGGCGACCACCCCGAAGAACACCACGTCGCTGACGTACGACCTGAACGGCAACCCGCTCACCTCGACCCACGACCTGACCTGGTCGAAGATCGAGTACGACGAGCGGGACATGGTTGCCAAGGTGACCAACGCCGACTCGGCGACCGCCGGTAACCAGCAGATCTCGACGTTCACCTACACCGGCCGCGGGCAGATGCTCAACCAGGTCAAGCCCAACGGCAACACGGTGGACTTCGAGTACTACCTGGACGGCGCCACGAAGCGTCAGCTGGAGAAGACCTCCGGCGGGGCGACGGTCGCCGAGCACAACCTGGAGTATTCGGCCAACGGGCACCCGTCCCGGGATGTCATGAAGTTGATGAACGCCGACAACTCGGCGGACCACATCGACAACACGTACGTCTTCTCCTACGACCCGCAGGACCGGATCAGCCGGCTCGACAAGACCGGTGACAGCAGCTCGGTGGAGTCGTACACCTACGACGCCAACAGCAACACGGTGGCGCAGACGATCGAGGGCGCGACCAGCACCAGTAAGTACGACCGGAACCGGTTGCACTCGACCACCTCCGGTGGGGTGACGTCGACGTACAACTACGACCCGTTGGGTCGCCTCGACACGGTGTCGATGGGTGGTCAGCGGGCGCAGAAGTACTACTACGACGGGTTCGACCGTACGGCGAAGACCACCGCGGGTATCGGTGCGACGGCGAAGTCGACGACCTACGTGTACGACCCGTTCGACCGGACGGTGTCGAAGACGACGGGGTCGAAGACGACGGCGTTCACGTACCTGGGGATGGACAACCAGGTGCTGCGGGAAGAGGTCGAGGGTAAGGCGACCAAGTCCTACCAGTACGCGCCGTGGGGTCAGCAGCTCACGCAGATCAAGCACAAGGACGATGGATCGCGGGAGTACTCGCAGTTCATCTACCGCCCGCGTGGTGATGTCGTCGGTATCACGAAGGAGGACGGTAAGACTCGGGCGACGTACGGCTACACGGCGTACGGCAAGGATGACGAGTCGCAGTTCACCGGTGTGGACAAGCCGGGTGCGCAGGCAGAGGGTGAGGAGCCGTACAACGCGTTCCGGTTTAACGCCTCCCGCTGGGATGCCGGCTCCGGTACGTACGACATGGGGTTCCGTAACTATGACCCGGGTCTGAACCGGTTCCTGACGCGGGATTCCTATGGCGGGGCCATGGCGGACATGGGTCTGGCGACGGACCCGTTCACCGGTAACCGGTATGCGTTTGCTGGTGGTAACCCGGTCAGTTTCGTGGAGTTGGACGGGCACCTGTTCGGGATGTCGTGGTCGGATGTCGGTCACGCCGCTCTGGATGTGGCGGGCATGGTGCCGGTGATCGGTGAGGTCGCCGATGTGGCCAACGGCATCTGGTATCTGGCTGAGGGCAACTACGTCGACGCGGCGATGTCGATGGCGTCGGCTATTCCGCTGGCCGGGAACGCGGTGGCTGCGGCGAAGCTGGCCAAGACGGGTAAGAAGATCGCCGACGGCATCGACACGACCAACGACACCCGCAAGGCCGCGGAAGCGGGCACCGCCGGAGCCAAGGGAACATCACCCACCGGCACGCCGCAACCCAAGCCCGCCGACAACCCCACCGCACCGACAACAAAGAAGCCAGAGCAGTGCAACAGCTTCGTGCCGGGCACGAAGGTTCTCCTCGCCGACGGTGCAACCAAGGCGATCGAGGACCTCAAGGTCGGTGACCAGGTTCTCGGCACCGACGTGGAGTCGGGCGAGAACCAGGGTCGTACGGTCGCCAACGTTCGCAGCCACCAGGGCGGCAAGACACTGGTGACGATCACGGTCGACGTGGACGGCGAGGCCGGGTCGAAGACCGGCTCGATCACCTCCACGGCGGCGCACCTGATCTGGCTGCCCGACACCGGCACGTGGGTCACCGGTGGTGACCTCAAGCCCGGCATGTGGCTCCAGACCGCCGCTGGCACCTGGGTGCAGATCACCACGATCACCCGCACCGTCCGGCACGAACGAGTCCACAACCTGACCGTCGAGGGCATCCACACGTACTATGTGATCGCCGGCGACACGCCGGTTCTCGTGCACAACTGTGACGACCCGGGCTGCCCGTGCACGAGCCTGAAGCAGGTCGCGAACGATGCCGAAGATGCAGGTGCCCAATTTGCCTCCGAGTACACGTCGGCCTCCGGCAACGTTTTCCGTGCGGACAACGCGGAGTTCGTCCACCTCACCCCGGAGTTCCGGGCTGCGCTGCCGGAGGTTGGTCACCCGTCGTTGATGTGTTCGGAGGTCAAGTGTCTGGCAAAGGCATTCGAGGCCTCGGGCGGTGATCCTGAATCCATCCGAGGCGGCAGCATGAGAACGGTGCACGTAGGGGATTTGAATGGCAAGCATGGTAGCGGGGCGAGACCCTGTCAAGGCTGCCAACGACTCCTGCGAGCGCTTGGAATCCGTTTTTAGTCCCTTCGAGAGGCCGGCGCGCGGGTGGATCTGAGCAGCAGACTTGAGGACGTTGCGTGGGCGCGGCTTGAGCACGCGTACGACAACGCGGCGGACCTTCCCGCGCTGCTGCGGGAGATCGGCGGAGCGGAGCATCCCGAACACATCGTCGGGATGCTCCGCGACCGGCTGGTTCACCAGGGTTACGTGGTGTACTCCGCGACCGTGGAAGCCCTCCCGATCCTCGTGGACATGGTGTCGGAAGGCAGCTGTCCCGCCCGGCCGGCGATCGTCCGGTTGATCGGTGACCTCGCCTGGGAGGCCGCCCGGGTCGGGCCGGAGCAGGAGACGAAGGTCCGCTGGTCGCGGATGTGGCGTGGGAGGCTGCCCCTGATGGCCGATCTGCTGCGCGATGGCGACGTCGAGGTGCGGCGCGTCGCTCCGTCACCGCTGGCTTCGGCGGAGTTCGACCAGGACCGGCTCCTGGAGCGGTTGCTGCATGTGTGCGCGGCGGAGCGGGACGAGCCGGCGCAGCTGGGGCAGCTGACCGCCGTCGCCGACCTGCTGCCTGCGGTCCCGGTGGCCGTGAGGGGCGCGGCGGTCAGCCGGGTGGCCGAGATCGTGTCGGGCGGGTCGCCGCAGGTGCGGATGGCGGGTGCCTTCGTGCTGCGTCAGGTCGAGCCGGTCGGCGCCGGCGTCTTTCTCGACGCGCTCCGCGCGCCCGATGTCGAACAATGGCGGAGGACCTGGTGCGTGCCCGGCCGGCGCCAGTCGATCGTGTACTGGGTCGACAAGCGGCTGCAGGAGGACCGGGACCTTCGCCTGGGCCTCGGGAAAGGGCTGCTTGCCTCGGCAGACGCGGCGACCCGGACCGCAGCGTTCAAGGTGCTGATGCGCGTCGCGTCGAGGTGGCGGTCCCCGATGGTGGACGTCGCCGCCGCAGGGTTCCACGCGCTGGACGATCCGGACGAGCCCGTCAGCAGCAGAGCGCTGTTCGCGCTCGCGGTGTCCAGGTCGCGCGAGCCCGAGCACGCCGATCGGCTCGCAGAGCTCGCCGGGGGCCCGGACGGCTATCCGCGGCTGGCGGCGATCTGGGGACTGGCCCGGATGGGCGACTCCCGGTGTGTGCCGCACCTGCTGTCGTCCCTGCGGTCTGAACACCTCGGATACCGCCATCATCAGGTGTACGAGGGGACGGTGTCCCATCCCGTCCTTCCGTCCATCGACGAGATCCTGCTGGAGGCGGCGGCGTGGTCCGACAGGCTGCTTCCCGGTGTCGTGCGGCGGTTGGCGAGCAGGCCAGCGGGCCCCGAGCGTCGTGCGCTCCTACGGACCGTCGCAGGGTGGGGGCGGGAGGCCAAAGCAGCGCTGCCCGTGTTGGTGGACGGCCTGGCAACACAGGACCCGACCCTTGAGATCATCGCACTCGCCGCAATCGGCGCGAGCGCGTCCGACGTGCCGATCGGACTGCTGCGACCAGCGTTCCAGCGGGTATCCGCAGTGCCGGGCGTGGACCGGCTCGAGCTCATTCGCGCGTACACCCGGATCACCGCCGACGTTGGACCGGTGCTCGCCGAGCTGCCTGACGCCGGATCGGATGAACCGCTGTCGGAGTCGGCCCTGCATCTGATCGGCGCGCTGGGACCGGCCGGTGCGGACTACGTCGGCCGCCTCGAACAGCTTATGCCCGGACTGGGCACGTGGGCGACACTCGGCGCGGCGAGGTCGCATTGGGAGATCACCGGGGAGGTCGGGCCCGGTGGCAAGGCCCTAGCCGGGCTCCTCGTCGATCTCGACAGGGGCCGGCCAGCGGTCAACGCCGACCTGCTGGCGCTCAGGCGGATAGCAGAGATGGGGTTCGTCGACCCCGCACTGATCAGCGTGTTGTGGTTCCTGGTACGGGCCGAGGTGCGTGTCACCGGCCCGGCGGGCGGATGGCAAGGGATCGATCTCGACGAGATGATGGCCGGAATCGCCCGCCGCATTCTCGACGCCGGAGAGGGGGTGTGTACATAACGGCTGATTACCGATCAAGGGAGAGATGCCAGATGACGACCGAGACCACCGTCGAGCATGAGCCGGCCGTGGAGCCGGTGGGTGCGGTCAGGTATGAGCAGTTGATCGCGATGCTCGTCGACCGGGCTCGTGGAGACGGGCTGAAGCTGACCGGTGAGGGCGGGTGGCTACCGGCAATACGACAGTCCTGATCTGGGCCGCTACCGGCGCGAGTCGGCGGTGAAGGAGATGCGTACTCCTCGCCGCCGCCGTTGCGCATCGACGCCGCTTCGCACTCGCCCCGTCTGCGGCTGTAGTCGTAGTAGACGCCATCGATGATGGAGTCGAGCATCGCCAGGGCTCAGGAGCGGTCGCGCACCACCTCGACGGGTGGCAACTTGGCGGCAGTGTCGTAGACGGTCACCAGGCAAGCCTACGAGTCGGCGCCGGCCCTGAGGTTGCGGTCGGTTGCTGATCAGTACCCGCCGGTGATCGGCGCGCCCGGATGCCGAAGGCGACAGGTGTTGCGCCCCGCTGCGCCCGCTGGCGTCGCCGTGCAGGTGGCGACCGAGTCGCCCAGGCGGGCGCGATGGATGTGGCGAGGATTGTCGGCTCGACCGATCGGCTGACGCGGGCCAAACCGAAGTTGAACGGTGCCCCATCGAGTGGATCGCCGGACCGGCCGGACGGAGATCGTGACACACCGGAGTCGCACGTCCCTCGCCCGTCCGGGTGCTTGGCGGACCGCCTTCTCCGGTGTGGACTGATATGGATCGCTCTCGTCGTTGTTTCGAGCTGGCAATATTTGGGCAGTGCACTGGTCGGTGACCCAGCAAGCCCACGGCGAGGACGATCACACCGTGTGACCGCGCGCGGGAGCGCTTCCGGCCCCCTTCTCGTTACCGCGACACACCGTCTCCGGTCATTGATATTCGTCACCTTTCATTGCCCGATTTCTCCCTTGTTGCACCCGCAACCGTGCACCTAACCTGGGCGCGCTCGGGTTCAACGGGGGAGCGGCGATGAAACTGCAGATTCGGCTTCTGGGCAGCATGGAGCTGCGCGTGGACGACCAGGTCGTCACGCCGGGCGCGGCCAAGCGGCAAGCCGTCCTCGCCGGCCTGGCGATGGAGGCGAACCAGTCGGTCTCGTTGCAACGGCTGGCAGACATGGTGTGGGCCGACATCCCACCGGCCTCCGCGGTGGCGAATCTGCGTTCCCACGCCGCCGGCCTGCGCCGGGAGCTGGGCGACCGATTGGTCGCCCGGCCCAACGCGTACCAGCTGCGGTTGTCGCCGCACGAGCTGGACGTCACCGAGTTCCACCGGCTGGCGGGAGAAGGGCGGGCACTGCTCGCCACGGCCGATCCAGCCGGTGCCGTCACCACTCTCACCGCCGCGCTCGCGCACTGGCGCGGGGCTTCGGGTGACGGCCTGCCTCGTGGCACCGTGCTGGACAGCCGGTGGGCGAGCCTCGACGAGCAGCGGCTCCAGGTGTTCGAGGAACTCGCCGAGGCGCGGCTCGCCGCCGGCGAGCACGGACAGCTCCTGCCCCAGCTACGCGTGCACCTTGCCGCGCACCCGCTGCGCGAGCGTGCCTGGGGGCAGCTCATGCTCGCTCTCTACCGCTGCGGGGACGTCCCGGCGGCGCTGACGGTGTATCGGGACGCCCGGGCCATACTGGACGAGGAGCTCGGCATCGAGCCGGGCGAGGAGCTGACCAACCTGCACCGCGCGATGCTGGACCGGGCTTCGGAGCTGGCGTACACCCCGCCGGCCGTCCCGGTCACGACGACGACCGTGCCGGTCGCTGCGCCGCCGGCGCCGCCGGGCGACGCGCCGACGCCTGCGCCGTGGCCCGCCGGGAGCGTCGGCTGGACCGTCCCCCGAGAGCTGCCGGCGGCCCTGGTCACCTTCGTCGGCCGCGCCCGGGAGACCGCCGAGGTGGTCACGGCCCTCGGCGGTACGGCACCGGCGACGGTGGTGGTCACCGGCGCCTTCGGCAGCGGCAAGACCGCCCTGGCGGTACGCGCCGCGCACACCGTCGCGAGTGCCTTCCCGGACGGGCAGGTCTTCGTCGACCTCGGCCACCAGCGCTCGGTGACCCCGGGTGAGGTGCTGGCGCGGGTGCTGCGCGCGCTCGGGGTCGCCCCCGCCGACGTACCGGAGAACACCGACGAGCGGGCCGGCTGGTTCCGGTCGCTGGTCGCTGGTCGTCGGCTGCTGCTGGTCGTCGACGGCGTCACCCGGGCCGCCCAGGTGCGACCGTTGCTGCCGGCCGGGCCCGGTCCGGCCCTCCTGGTGGTCGGCCAGACCCGACTGAGCAGCCTGGACGGGGTACGGCGGGTGACGCTGCGCCCGCTGGGCGCCGCCGAGGCGCGTGACCTGCTCGGCACGCTCGCCGGCCCGCAGCGGCTGGTCGCCGACGCGACGGCCACCGCCGAACTGGTACGCCTCTGCGCCGGTTCGGTGCTCGCCCTGCGCATCGCCGGCATGCGCCTGGCGGCCCGGCCGGGCAGGTCGGTGGAGGCCCTGATCAGCCAGCTCGCCGACGGGCGGGAGCAGTTGGACCTGCTGGACTACGAGGACCTGTCGGTGCGGGCCAGCCTCGCGGCCGTCGTCGCGGCGGTGCGTGCCGAGGACGAGGTGGCCGGGCAACTCCTGGTGCTGCTCGGCGCGGCGCCCGACGCCCCGCTCCAGCCCGACCGGGCGGCCCGGCAGCTCGGCGTCTCCGCCTCCCGGCTGCGTCGCGCCCTGGACGAGCTGGTCGACGCGCACCTGGTCCACCGCGACGAGCCCGGCCGGTACCGGCTGCCGGGGCTGGTCCGGGAGTACGCCGCGGAACTGACCGCGGCGCCGCCCGTCGCGGCGCATCCGTTGACCGGTTGGCGGGTGGATCCGCTGGCCGCCTGACAGGTTGCCGCTCGGAGTGCCAGCCACCGGCGATCTCGCCCTGAAGGGCTGCAGCGGGCGGTGACGCCGAGTCCTGACTCGTCAGCGCACACCGCCCTTGCGGGCCGACGGGTCCGGTGCGGGGCCGGCCCGGTCGGACGGCGCCTGCGTCAGGAGGTCGAGCCGCGCACGATGGCCACCGCCACCCGACAGAACTCGTCCATGTCCGGGTTGAACCCGGCCGCGATGTCCGGGTGCAGCCCGGCGCGGGTCTCGTCGAGCAGCCGCTGGCAGACCTGCTCGACCGGCTCGCCCGCATAGGTGGCCCGGACCCGTTCGGTGGCCGCCTGCAGGGCCGAGGTCAGCTGATCCTCCAGCGCGCCGCGCAGCTTCTCCTGCACGGGATCCAGCGCGCTCGGATCGAGCGTGACATGTGGCTCCGACATCGGCGCTCCCTTCGTCGGCGTCCGCGGTACCCCACCGCGGTCGTCGGTCAAACCCCGGCCGGTACGGCGGCCACCCGGACCTGGTACGAGAAGTCCTCCGCGGGCTCCTCCGCGTACGACAGCCGCCGGATCTGCCGGTCGTCGTCGTAGAGCGCGACGTCGACCAGGACACCGAGATGGGCCAGCCCGATGTTGGCGACCCGCTTCTTGTCCTGGAGCACCGCGCACACCCCGCCGAGCAGGGTGCTGGCGTCCGAGGTGCGGTGCCCCGGTGGGCAGCGCAGGATCAGGTCGACCTCGACGGGCCCGGCCAGCGGTGTCCAGCCGGTGCGCTGGGCCGCGGCGCAGGCCGCCTGGAGCAGGGCGCGGACCCTCGTCGCCTGCCGGTGTCCGGCGGCGAAGATGGACAGCGCCTCGGTCTTGACCGGTGGCAGGCCGCTCACCTCGAACGTCAGGGCGAGAGCGCGGGTGTCCTGCACGACGGCACCTCCTCGTGGGGACGATCCTGCCCAACCGGTGGACCGGCGGAGGGAAGTTCGCGCGAGAACCAACCGTTCGGGCGGGCTGGGGTCGGCCGGAGGCGTATCGACTTCGACGGCGACGCGCTGGCTGGTGAAGCTCACCTGACGCTAGTCGACCGGGCGGGCGCGGGGTAGCCCCACCGCGCCCACCTGCTGGGATCGCCCGCCGGTCAGGCCGGCCGGCGCGGGGCGAAGGCGCAGAACTCGTTGCCCTCCGGGTCGGCGAGCACCCACCAGCTGATCTCGGCGCCGGGCTCGCGCAGCAGCGTCGCCCCGGCGGCGATCAGGGCGGTGGCGTCCGGGCCGGCCAGGTCGACGTCCCAGTGCACCCGGTTCTTGACCCGCTTGCGCTCCGACACTGGGTCGAAGACCCAGTAGTCCCACGGGAAGCCGGCCGCGCCGACCACCGAGACGTGGCCCTCCGCCGAGGTCTTCACCCGGCCGCCCACCACGCCCGCCCACCAGGTGGCCTGGGCGGTCGGGTCGGCGCTGTCCACCACCAGCTCGAACGGCCCGGACCGCCGGCCCTCCCGCGGCGCGAACGCGCAGAACTGGTTGCCCTCCGGGTCGGCGAGCACCCACCAGCTGATCTCGGCGTCGGGCTCCCGTACCAGCCGGGCGCCCGCGGCCAGCAGTGCCGCCGGGTCGGCGTCGGCCAGTCGCAGGTCCAGGTGGACCCGGGTCTTGCCGGTACGCGGCTCGGGCACCCGGTTGACCCAGATCGACTCCGGCCCGGCCCCGCCCGGCCGCGGGTCGACCCGGAAGTCGCCGTCGCCGGTGTCGACCACCTCGCCACCGAGGATCCGGGCCCAGAACCCGGCCAGCGAGCGGGTGTCGGCGGCGTCCATGCAGAGGTCCTTGAAGCGCGCGATCATCCGGTCATCATGCCCGCCCACCCCGACATCAGCCCGCCCCACCCACCCTCATGATCCACGCGGTGTGCGGCGTGTCGCGGTCTCCCACAGGCAGGACACCGCGACACGCCGCGAACCGTGAGCCGCGGGCCGGGGGAAGTCAGCGGCGGCCGCGCTTGACCTCGTGGAAGGCCGGCACCCGCAGCAGCGGCAGCAGCGAGTCCCAGATGGTCAGCGCGTCGTCGAGCTCGGGCACCGCGGTCAGGATCGGCCCGTGGATGCCGCGCTCCGCGCCCGGCACCATCAGCACCGGCGCGCCGATGTCCGGACCCGCCGACGCGTACGCGAGGGCGTGCGACTCGCGTACCGCCTCGTCCCAGCGCTCGTCGTCGAGGGCCGGCGCCGCCTCGCCCAGCCCGGCCGCGTCGACGGCCGCGGTCACGATCGACGCGGCGAGCGGGTTGCCCGCGTCGTGGCTGCGTGCGCCGAGTTCGGCGTAGAAGCGGGCGACGTCCTCGGGACGGCCCTGGGCGCGCAGCGCCTCCACCAGCCGCAGCGCCCGGCTCGACGCGGTCAGCGCGTCGGCGAACTGCGGCGGGACGTTGCCTTCGTTGAGGATCGCCAGGCTGAACGCCCGCCACTCGACGCTGAGCCCCCGGGCCTCGGCGACCCGCACCAGCCAGCGCGAGGCGCGCCAGGTCCACGGGCAGGCGGGGTCGAAGAAGAAGGTCGCATCCATCAGCCGAGCCTACGGCGGGGCGGATGGACCCGCACCGCGGTGATCTCCGGTACACCCGCGCCCGGACAATGCGCGTCGTCACGGTGAGGTTTCGCGCCGTCGCGGGTCGGGCACTGTGGGCGCACGAAACGCCCGGACTTGGCGCGATTCCACCGCCTACCGCCCGGGCCGTCTCGCCGTGCGCCGGGGCACGGGCCTTCCCCCGGTCTCTCGCCGAGGAAAGGGGGAGGGCGATGACGACAGACCCCGAAGCGACCCGACATCGGCGCCGTCCGGGCGTCCGGCTCGGGGCGGCGTCCGCCGCGCTGGCGCTGGTCGCGCCACTGGCGGCCTGCGGCTCCGATGGCGGAAGCGGCGGTACGCCCACGATCAACCTGTACTACCCGCCGGAGCAGAACCTGCAGAAGGTGGTCGACGACTGCAACGCCCAGGCACAGGGGCGTTACCGGATCGCCTACCGGGTGCTGCCGCGGCAGGCCGACGACCAGCGGGTGCAGCTGGTCCGTCGGCTGGCCGCGCAGGACCCCGGGATGGACGTGCTCGGCCTCGACGTCACCTGGACCCAGGAGTTCGCCAGCGCCGACTGGATCCGCGAGTGGACCGGCCAGGACAAGGCCGAGGTGGAGCAGGGCACGCTGACCGGCCCACTGGAGACCGCCCGGTACGAGGGCAAGCTCTACGCCGCCCCGAAGAACACCAACGTGCAGCTGCTCTGGTACCGCAGTGACCTGGTGCCGCAGGCGCCGACCAGCTGGGACGACATGATCAAGGCAGCCCAGGACCTGAAGGGACAGGGCAAGCCGTACCAGGTGCTCACCATGGGCGCCCAGTACGAGGGACTGGTCGTCCTCTACAACACCCTGGCCGAGAGCGCCGGCGGAAAGATCCTCAGCGACGACGGCAAGCAGGCCGTGATGGACGACGGGACGGTCAAGGCGCTGGACCAGCTCAAGCGCTTCGCCACGTCGGGCGTGGCCTCGCCGTCGTTCAGCAACGCCACCGAGGACCCGGTACGGCTGGAGTTCCAGGCCGGCGGCGGCGCCTTCCAGGTCAACTGGCCCTTCGTCTACCCGGCATTGCAGGAGGCGGACCCGGAGCTGGCCAAGAAGGTCAAGTGGGCCCGGGTGCCGGGCATCGACGCGAACACCCCGAGCAAGGTCACCATCGGCGGGGTGAACATGGCGGTCAGCGCCTACTCGAAGCACCCGACGGAGTCCTTCGAGGCGGCCAGGTGCATCCGCAACGAGAAGAACCAGAAGTTCTCCGCCATCAACGACGGCGTGCCGCCGACCATCGAGAAGGTCTACGACGACCCGGAGATGGCCGAGGCGTACCCGATGAAGGAGACCATCCTCGACGAGCTCAAGGAGCCGGCGGTCCGACCGCTGACCCCGGCGTACCAGAGCATCTCCACGGTGATGTCCGCGATCCTGTCGCCGCCGTCGGCGATCCAGCCGGACCGGACGGCCGACGAGCTGCGCGACGCGATCTCCGACGCCCTCCAGTCCAAGGGGGTCCTGCCGTGACCCAGCGAACCCAGCGCCGCCGGCCGACCGGTGGCGGCGACCGTCCGGAGGTGACGGCATGAGCATCAACGCCACTCCCACCGGGGCGGAGGTCGCGGCCGAGGCCGAGCGGCCCACCGGCCGGCACGCGGCGGTGCCCGCCCAGCGGGCCGGCCGCCGGGCGAAGACCCCGCTGAGCGAGAACAAGAAGGCCGAGCGCCGGCTGGGCTGGCTGCTCTGCGCCCCGGCCGCGCTGGTCATGCTGCTGGTGACCGCCTACCCGATCATCTACTCGGTCTGGCTGTCGCTGCAGCGCTTCGACCTGCGCTTCCCCGACCAGCGCGAGTTCATCGGGCTGGAGAACTACGTCACCGTGCTGACCAACGAATTCTGGTGGACCGCGTTCGGCGTCACCATGCTGATCACGGTGGTCACCGTCGCGGTCGAGCTGGTGCTCGGCATGGGGCTGGCGCTGATCATGCACCGGACGCTGGTCGGCCGGGGCATCGTCCGCACCGCCGCGCTGATCCCGTACGGCATCGTCACGGTCGTGGCCGCCTTCTCCTGGCGGTACGCCTGGACGCCCGGCACCGGCTACCTGGCCAACCTCTTCGACGGCAGCGCACCGCTGACCGAGCGGGCCAGCTCGCTGGCGATCATCATGCTGGCCGAGATCTGGAAGACCACCCCGTTCATGGCCCTGCTGCTGATGGCCGGGCTGGCACTGGTCCCGGAGGACCTGCTCAAGGCCGCCTCCACCGACGGGGCGACCGCCTGGCAGCGGTTCACCAAGGTGATGCTGCCGGTGATGAAGCCGGCGATCCTGGTCGCGCTGCTGTTCCGCACCCTGGACGCGTTCCGGGTCTTCGACAACATCTTCGTGCTGACGGCGGGCGGCAACGAGACCTCCTCGGTGTCGATGCTCGCCTACAACAACCTGATCCGGGGCCTCAACCTCGGCATCGGTTCCACGATGTCGGTGCTGATCTTCCTCACCGTGGCGATCATCGCCTTCGTCTTCGTGAAGCTGTTCGGTACCGCTGCCCCGGGCAGCGACGACGGGGAGAGGCGCTGACATGGCCGAAACCACCACCCGGGCGAAGCTGCGCTGGGGTCTGCTGGACGTCATCGTCGTCGTCTTCGCGCTGATCCCGGTGCTCTGGATCGCCTCGCTGTCGTTCAAGACCCCGGCCACCCTCACCGACGGGAAGTTCGTCCCCCGCGAGTGGACGCTGGACAACTACCGGACGATCTTCGACACCGACCAGTTCGTCCGGGCGCTGGTCAACTCGATCAGCATCGCGCTGATCGCCACGCTGATCGCGGTGGTGCTCGGGGCGATGGCCGCGTACGCGATCTCGCGGCTGGACTTCCCCGGGAAGAAGCTGCTGGTCGGCGTCTCCCTGCTGATCGCGATGTTCCCGCAGGTGTCGCTGGTGTCGCCGCTGTTCGAGATCGAGCGGCAGCTCGGCCTCTTCGACACCTGGCCGGGCCTGATCCTGCCGTACATCACCTTCGCGCTGCCGCTGGCGATCTACACGCTGTCGGCGTTCTTCAAGCAGATCCCGTGGGACCTGGAGAAGGCGGCGAAGATGGACGGCGCCACCCAGGGCCAGGCGTTCCGGCGGGTGATCGCCCCGCTGGCCGCGCCCGGCCTGTTCACCACGGCGATCCTGGTCTTCATCTTCTGCTGGAACGACTTCCTCTTCGCGATCACGCTCACCTCCACCGAGCGGGCCCGCACGGTGCCGGTGGCGCTGTCGTTCTTCACCGGCGAGTCGCAGTTCGAGGATCCCACCGGGGCGATCTGCGCCGCCGCCGTGGTGATCACCATTCCGATCATCCTGTTCGTGCTCTTCTTCCAGCGCCGCATCGTCTCCGGACTGACCTCCGGCGCAGTCAAGGGATAGGTGGTAGTCGTGGCAGACATCGTGCTCGACAAGGTGAGCAAGCGGTTCCCGGACGGGACCGTGGCGGTGCAGGACGTCGATCTGGAGATCGCCGACGGCGAGTTCGTCATCCTGGTCGGCCCCTCCGGCTGCGGGAAGTCCACCACCCTCAACATGATCGCCGGGTTGGAGGACATCAGCTCCGGCGAGCTGCGCATCGCCGGGCAGCGGGTGAACGACAAGGCGCCCCGGGACCGGGACATCGCGATGGTGTTCCAGTCGTACGCGCTCTACCCGAACATGACCGTCCGGGAGAACATGGCCTTCCCGCTGCGGCTGCAGAAGCTGGACAAGGAGACCATCAACCAGAAGGTGGACGAGGCGGCCAAGGTCCTGGAGCTGACCGCGCTGCTGGACCGCAAGCCGGCCAACCTCTCCGGCGGCCAGCGCCAGCGGGTGGCGATGGGTCGGGCCATCGTCCGCCAGCCCAAGGCGTTCCTGATGGACGAGCCGCTGTCCAACCTGGACGCCAAGCTGCGGGTGCAGATGCGTACCGTGGTGTCCCGGCTGCAGAAGCAGCTCGGCACCACCACCGTCTACGTCACCCACGACCAGACCGAGGCGATGACCCTCGGCGACCGGGTGGTGATCATGCGGGGCGGTGCGGTGCAGCAGGTCGGCCCGCCGCAGGAGCTCTACGACCACCCCCGCAACCTCTTCGTCGCCGGTTTCATCGGTTCCCCGTCGATGAACTTCCTGCATGCGGCGGTCTCCGACGGCACCCTGCGGACGGCGCTCGGCGACGTGCCGATCGGCGACCGGCTCCGCCGGCAGCTCGAGGGGGCCGACGCTCCCCGCGAGCTGATCCTCGGCATCCGTCCCGAGCACTTCGAGGACGCCGAGCTGGTGGACGACGAGACCCGCCGCCGGGGCATGGAGTTCGAGGCGCCGGTGGACATCGTCGAGTCGATGGGCTCGGACAAGTACGTCTACTTCACCGTCGAGGGGGAGCGGGCCAGCGCCGCCGAACTGGAGGAGCTGGCCGCCGACGCCGGCGCCGCCGACTTCACCGGCACCGGCGCCAGCCTGGTCACCCGCCTGTCGGCCGAGTCCCCGGTGACGGAGGGCACGAGCCGCCGGGTCTGGTTCAACCTGGAGAAGATCCACCTGTTCGACCCGTCCAGCGGGCGCAACCTGACCCTGCACGAGGGACGGGCCGCGGGCGCGCTGGCCGACTGACGGTCGTCGCCGAGGGGCCGGTGGGTATGCACCCCCGGCCCTCTCGCGTTGCCGCCCCAGGGCTCCAGCGGCACCATGGGCGCGCCGGAGGGGAGGGACTGGTCAACAAAATGGAGATCGTTGAACTTGAGATCGCGGGACACGACTGGAAGTCCCTGCGGTGCGGGTGTGGCAGGTCGGCGGCGCACCTGGCTGGTGACTTGTTGAAGCTCGCCCGGGCACAGTCCGACAGTGACGTGGACCGGGTGGCGCTCGATGGCCATTTCATGGTTTCCCCGTCCGTGCTCATGGAGCCGGCGCTGCCGATGGTCTCCGTGGCGCTGGCGGCCTTGGCCGACAAGACCTCCCTGGCAGCGCGCTTCACGTTCCTGAAGGCGCTGCTGTTCATAATTGCTGGCGAAGGTCAGCCGTTCGAACTCGCGCGCCAGGGCAGGGATCTTCCGGCCGAGTGCGCTGCTGCCGCTCAGGGCGGCATCTGGCTGCTGTACCGCGAGGTCTTTTCGGGCCTGACCATGGGAGCGGTGAGCTGCGCCTACGAGATCCTGACCCTCATCGACGCTGATGAGGAGCGTCTGGACCGGGTAAGGGTCGCTGCCGGCGCCCGATTGAGCGACGATCTGCGCTAAGAGGGCGTCTTTGTCGACAGCCGTTGGTGCGTCCGATGGCCCACGCTTCAGTAAGCGGTTGGAATCCCTTCTGGTGGTGTTTCCGTCACCACTTGCACTCGATGCCGTGGCCGAGGAAGTCGGCGTACCGGGTGAGGGCCACCTCGACCCGGCCGCGCACCGAGTCGTCGAACGGGGTCAGCTGCCGCACGGTCACGCTGACCCGGGCCCGGCCGATGGTGCGCTTCCAGGTGCCGACCACCCCGCCGCCGCGCCCGATCGTGGACTGGAAGACGCCGTTGCCGCCGGGGACCACGGCCTGCCGATGCGCCGGGTCGAGCATCAGCGTGCGGTCCTTGTAGCCGAGCAGGTACTCGTCGAACCCGGGCAGCGCCAGCACGTCGTCGCGCGCGGTGCGGGGCGCGTCGAGCAGCGCCGCGTCGAGCACGGCCGGCACCCCGTCCACCTCCACCGTGGCCAGGTCGTCGCCGGCCACCGCGATGCCCCGCCGGGCGTCCGCCGCGGTCAGCCCCGTCCACCCGGCGAAGTCCTGCCGGGTGGTCGGCCCGTGGGACCGGAAGTATGTCAGCGCCAGCAGGCCGAGCGCCTCGTCGCGTTCGGGACGGCGCGGCTCGGGCGCCCACTCGTCGAGCAGGGCGAAGGTCTGCTCGGTCCCGACGTGCGGGGCGATGCAGGTGACGCCGCGCTGGCTCGCGTACCAGAGCAGGTGGTAGCCGCGCTGGCCGGACGGGTCGAGGCCGGCGGCGGTCAGGGTGGCCAGGCACTCGGCGCGGGTGAGCCGGCCACCGCCGGCCAGCGCCGCCCCGAGCACGTCGGCCGCCCGGTCGGCGTCGGCCTCGGTGAGGCCGAGCGCGGCCCGGCGGGCCGCCGCGCCGCTCAGCGCCCGCACGCCGGTCACCTGGAGCATCCAGCGGGCGTCCCGCGGGGGTACGAGGTGCACGGTGCCCCGCATCGGCCAGGTCCGCAACGCCTCCCGGCGCTCCAGCGCCGCCCGCACGTCCGCCACCGTCCACCCGGGCAGCCGGGTGCCCAGCGACCACCGGCCGCTCGCCGCGTCCTGCGCCTGCATCGCGCCGAACCACTCGACCACGCCGGCGACGTCCCGCGGCCGGCCGCGCGGGTGCTCCCGCAACAGCAGGCTGGTCATCCGTAACGCCAACGCCTCGTCGCCGGTCAACCGCACGGTGCCGCCCTTCGCCCGGGAACGACGGTCAGCCTAGGCGGCGGCACCGACACCGATCCGGACACGCCGCCGGGCGGGCGGGCCGTGGCCCACCCGCCCGACGTCCACGATCATCGCCTGTGGCGGTCGCGGTCAGCGCCGCCGGCGTGCCGGCTCCGGCACGTCCGCGTCGACCCGCTCGCGGCGGACCTGCGCGTCGATCGGCTCATCCTCGACGATCTCGTCCTTGGTCAGCCGAACCCGCTCGACCGGCACCTGGTCCTTGCTGACCACCGGCCGCTCGGCGCGCAGCTCCATCTCCCGCTGCTCGTCGCGGATGTCCGGCCGGATGTCGCCGCGGTTCGCCGCGGTGATCGGCTCGCGCACCACCCGTACCTCGTCGTGCTCGACCGGAACCGTGGTGTGCACGTCCTCGGTCACCACGTGCTTGCTCAGCCGCGCCTTGCCCGCCGGCTCGCTCTGGGTACCGACCCGCAGCCGCTCCTCGGACCGGGTCATCTCCGGCGCACCGGGCCGCCGCTGCGGCTGCTCCTGCTGCTGCTGGAGCTGGTAGTGCCGGTAGAGCTGGGCGAGCTGGTCCGAGCCGAGCGGCGCCTCGGTGCCCGACTCGACGGCGGGCGCGCTGCGCACGGTCGCCTTGTCGTACGGCACCCGCAGGCGACCCTCGGCCATCCCGGCTCCGGCCAGCGGCGCCATGGACTCGTGGTGGCCCATCACGCCGGTCTTCACGCTGACCCAGGTGGGCTCGCCGGCGGCGTCGGCCCAGACCTGGCCCACACTGCCGATCTTGGCGCCCGAGCGGTCCTGGACGTCCTGCCCGTACAGCGAGCGAACCTGCTGTTCGGTGAGTCGCATCGTTCGTCCTTCCTCTCGTGGGTCACGACCTGGCTACCCGGCCCGCGCGAAGCACATTCGTGGGGACGGCCGTGGATAGCAGCAGCGGGAGGACAGGTGCCGGAGGGGACGCATAAGTGTCGGGACACGGGGGATGCGCCGTCCGGGACCGTAGCGAAGAATGCGAGGTATGAGATGACCGCGTCCAGTGAGCCCGCCCCGCGCGCCCGCTCCACCGGGGGTACCCCGGCCAAGACCAGTGCCGCCGCCACCTTCGCCCTGGTGTTCGGCGTGGCGGCGCTGTTCAGCGTGCTGACCGCCATCCTCGCCTGGATCGGTCTGCTGCTCGGGATCATCGGGGTGATCCTGGGGATCTTCGGGCTGAAGATGAGCCGCCGCCCGGGGGTGACCGGGCGGGGGGTCGCGATCGGCGGGCTGGTGCTCAGCGTGCTGGCGGTGCTGCTCGGGTTGGCCCTCGCGGCCGGGATCAGCACCTTCGTCAACGACGAGGGTGCGGTGAACCGCCTCCAGCAACAGGTCGACGACCTGCGCGACCGACTTGACGACTGAGCCGGACACGGGCCGCCGACCCGGTGGCGGAGCCCCCAGCTGACACGGGCCCTGATCGCGCTACGCCCGCTCCCGCGGGCGGAGCGCGATCCCCCGTTCAGGTCCATCGTGCGTCGGCGGCGTCCCGGGCCGCCGGCACCCGTGCGACCAGGATCCCGGGTCGGCGAGACCGGCGGGCACCTCCCCGCAGGGAACTTGCGCAAATCTTGAGCCGGCTACGTCTCGGCGCCGGGATGGTGGACGCGGCCGAGGAAGTCGCGCATCAGGGACACCACCTCGTCGAGGTGGGTCTCCAGCAGCCAGTGGCCGCCGTCGAGCAGGTGCAGCTCCGCGTCCGGCAGGTCGCGCAGGTACGCGCGGGCGGCCCCCTCGGGCATGTACCCGTCGTGCGGCCCCCAGACGATCAGCGTGGGTGGCCGGTGCTCCCGCAGGTACGCCTGCTGACGCGGGAACCAGTCGACGGTGCTCCGCTGGTCGGCGAGCAGGTGCACGAGGTGGTCGGGGCCCGGCGGCCGGCCCACCTGCGCCCAGGAGAGCGTCCACAGGTCGGGGCTGATCCGCTCGGCGATCTCGCCGGGCACCTCGCCCAGGAACTCGGCGCGGAACCCGCTCTCCGAGACGTGTTCGGCCACCTCGGCCAGCGCCTGCGGGCTGGGGTCGGCCCACATCTCCTTCAGCGGCGCGTACTTGGGCCCGTGCTGGTCCTCGTAGATGTCGCCGTTCTGGATGACCAGTGCCGCGACCCGTTCCGGCGCGCTCATCGCCAGTCGCAGCCCGAACTGGGAGCCGTAGTCCTGCAGGTAGATGGCGTAGTGGCGCAACCCGAGGACGTCGGTGAACCGGCGCAGGAAGTCCGCGTACCCGTCGAAGGTGTAGGCGAACGGCGCCGCGTCGGCCCGGGTGTAGCCGAAGCCCGGAAGGTCGGGGGCGAGCAGCCGCCAGCGGTCGCCGAGCGCCGGCATCAGGTTGCGGAACTGGAACGACGAGCACGGGTAGCCGTGCGGCAGCAGCACCACCGGGGCGTCCACCGGCCCGGCTTCCCGGTAGAACGTGCGGATGCCGTCGACGTCGACGATCCGGTGCGCCACGGCAACGGCTCCCATGGCCCCGCCCTACCCCGCCCCCGACCCGGGCAAACCCCGCCCCGCCGGGCGCGGGAGAGCCGCCCCGGCTGGCCCGGATCCCGGAATTCCCTGCCGTTGGCGCCGCCGGTTCAGCGCCGGTCGGCGGCGACCAGCTCGCGGGCGGCGGGCGCCACCTCGGCGGCGAATCGGCGCAGGTCGTCGGCATCGTCGCTGCCGAGGATGAAGACGCTGACGCCCTCGCTCAGGGCCAGGTCCGCCAGTTCCTCGGCCCACTGCTCAGCGGGTCCGTTTAGCGGGCCGCGACCGACCGCGCCGAACCGTCCGGTGATGTTGAGCAGCCGCCGGACGTCCCGCGGCGCCCGGCCGGCCTGCTGGGCGGCGTCGTCGATGGTCCGGTTGCCGGTGGTCAGGTCGCCGGGCTGGAGGTAGCCCAGCGACGGGAGCCAGCCGTCGGCCCGGCGGCCGGTGAGGGCGAGCATCCGGGGTTTGTAGGCGCCCAGCCAGATCGGCACCGGGTGGGCGGGGGTCGGGCCGCGCTTGGCGCCGTGCACCCGGTGGAACTCGCCGTCGACCCGCACGCCGCCGCGCACGTCGGCGTCCCACAGTTGGCGGATGACGTCGATGGCCTCATCCAGGGCCCGCACCCCCTGCGCCGGGGTGAGCCGGCGGCCGCCCATCGCCTCGATGGCGTCCCAGAACGCGCCCGCCCCCAGGCCCAGCCGGACCCGGCCGCCGCTGAGCAGGTCGAGGCTCGCCACGCTGCGCGCGAGGACCGCCGGCGGGCGCAGCGGAAGGTTCGTCACGTTCGCCGACAGGCCGACCGTGCTGGTCCGCGCGGCGACGTAGCTCAGCAGCGTCCAGGTGTCGAGCAGCTTCGGCTGGTAGGGGTGGTCCTGGAAGGTGACCAGGTCCAGCCCGACCTGCTCGGCCAGGACGGCGAGGGCGACGGTGCCCGCCGGGTCGTCGCTCGCCGGTGTGGTGAACGATCCGAAGAGCAGCGGGTGACCGTAGTCGCTCATCGCCGGTCGGCCTCCGGGTAGGGCGGGCACGAGGGCCGGCGCGTTCCGATGCTCATGTGCCTCTCCTTCCCGTCGCGGCCGCGGGCAGTCCATCGATCCGGGTCCCGGATTGGTGCCGGGATGCCGGCGTCCACCGGGGCAGGCTCCGCACGGCCGCTCGATCTTGCAGTTTGACACGGCATGTGACGGGTAGTCGCGGGAGCTGATCCGAACCGAGGAGGGACGTGCCGATGGACGGCCAGGTCAAGGTAGCGGTGGTCTACTACAGCGCGACCGGCATCACCTACCAGATGGCGCAGGCGGCCTGCGAGGCCGCTGGCGAGGCCGGCGCCGAGGTGCGCCTGCGCAAGGTACGCGAGCTGGCGCCCGAGGAGGCGATCCGCTCCAACTCGGGCTGGCAGGCCCATCACCTGGAGACCCAGGACGTCCCGGAGGCCCGGCTCGACGACCTGTCCTGGGCTGACGTGATCATCTTCGGCTCACCCACCCGCTACGGCATGATCTCCGCTCAGCTCAAGCAGTTCATCGACACCACCGGCCCGCTCTGGTCGCAGGGCGCCCTGGTGGACAAGGTCTACAGCGCCTTCACCTCCACCGCGACCTCGCACGGCGGTCAGGAGTCCACCCTGCTGTCGCTGTTCACGATCTTCTACCACTGGGGCGGCCTGGTGGTGACCCCCGGGTACACCGACCCGAGCCAGTTCGTCGCGGGCAACCCGTACGGCGCCTCGCACACCAGCAACAACGGGGAGACCGCCCCGGACCATCTGGCGCTCGGCGCCACCGCCCTGACCGCCAAGCGGGCGGTGCGCATCGGCGCCGCGGTCAAGCGCGGCCTGGCCGCCGGCTGATCGACTCCGGCGACCGGTGGCCGGGCGGGGGCTCTCGGCCCGTCCGGTCCACCGGTCGCCGCAACCCCTACCCGAGATCGGCCGGTCCATGCGCGGTCAGCGCCGGACGGGCCAGTAGGTGCCCGAGCAGGTCCGCCAGGACGGCCAGCCCGTCCCGGCTGAGGACGGACTCCGGGTGGAACTGCACCCCGGCGAAACCGGGGCCGCGCAGCGCGTGCACCGCCCCGTCGGCCGGGTCGCGGGACAGCTCCACCGGCCCGTACCGGGTGCCGAGCCGGTCGCGGTCGGCCAGGGCGGTGAAGGTGGAGTAGAAGCCCACCCGCCGGGACGTGCCGAAGACCGGGACGTCCCGCTGCAGTCCCTGGTACGGCGCCTCGCGCCGGTGCAGCGGCAACCCCAGCAGGCCGGCGAGCAGCTGGTGGCCGAGGCAGACCGCCAGCGTGGGCAGGCCGGCGGCCAGCCGGTTGGCCAGCAGCGCCCGCAACGCCGCCATCTTCGGCTCGGTGATCGCGCCCGGGTCGCCCGGCCCGGGCCCCACCACCACCAGGTCGTACCCGTCGAGCGGGGCGGCCCGTTGCCACGGCCGGACGTCCACGGCGAGACCCAGGGCCCCGAGCTGATGGGCGAGCATCCCGGTGAAGGTGTCCTCGCCGTCCACGATCAGCGCCCGCCGGCCGGCCAGCCCCGCCAGCGTGGTCGCCCCGGGCACCCGCTGGTCGAGCCAGAACCGGGCCAGCGGCGTGTTCCGCGCGGCGAGCACGGCCCGCACCTCGGGGTCCTCGGCGAGCCGTACCGCCCGGGCGGGGTCGGCGGCCGGCGCCTGCGCAGCCAAGCCCAGGGCGGCGAGCACCCCGGCCGCCTTGGCGTGCGTCTCGGCGACCTCGCCGGCGGCGGTGGAGTGCCGCACCAGGGTCGCCCCGACCGGCACCCGCAGCTCACCGGCGGGGGAGATCTCCGCCGTCCGGATCAGGATCGGCGCGTCCAGCGTCTGCCGGCCCTCGCCGTCGCGCCCGAGCAGGGCCAGCACGCCGGAGTAGTAGCGCCGCCCGGAGTGCTCGTGCCGGGCGATCACCCGGCAGGCGTTCTCCATCGGACTGCCGGTGACCGTCGGGGCGAACATCGTCTCCCGCAGCACCTCCCGGACGTCCTTCGAGCCGCGCCCGGCGAGCAGGTACTCGGTGTGCGCGAGGTGCGCCATCTCCTTCAGGTACGGCCCGACCACCTGGCCGCCGTGCTCGGCGACCGTGGCCATCATCTTCAGCTCCTCGTCGAGCACCATGTACAGCTCCTCGACCTCCTTGGGGTCGCGGAGGAAGCGCAGCAGGGCGGCGCGGTCCGGGGTCGCGCCGGCGTGCCGGAAGGTGCCGCTGATCGGGTTCATCATCACCAGCCCGTCGTCGACGCTGACGTGCCGCTCCGGGCTCGCGCCGACCAGGATCCGGTGCCCGGTGTGCACCAGGAACGTCCAGTACGCGCCCCGCTCGCCGAGCAGCAGCCGGCGCAGCGCCGCCAGCCCCGCCCGCAGCGGCGATCCCTGCACCTTCGCCCGCAGGGTGCGGTGGATGACGAAGTTGGCGCCCTCGCCGCGGCCGATCTCCTCGGCCAGCACCCGCTCGACGGTGCCGGCGTACTCCTCGTCGGGGACGTCGAACGCGGCGCCCGCGGTGACCACCGGGTCCTGCGGGAGCGCGGCGAGCGCGTCGGCCAGGGCGATCCGCGCGTGCCCGGCTATCTCCAGGTACTCCAGCGGCGTGCCGTCGTCGACGCACTCGAAGCCCCGCTCGGCGATCTGCCGGTACGGCACCAGGGCCAGCGTGCGCGGGCCGGCCGCCCCGTCGGGCAGCGGCAGGTCGGCGAGCCGGTCGGCGGTGCGGACCGTACCCGTGAAGAGGTCGAGGTGCGCGGTGCCCTCGCGACGGACGAGCGCGAACGGGCCGGGGTCGGCGTCGTGCGCGAGGGCGGCGAGCAGGTCGTGCGGGCGGTTCATTCGGTGTCTCCTCCGGGCCGTCGGCGCCGCCCGTCGGGGCGGCCCGGGAGCCGGGGAGAGACCGGCGGCCGCCTCGTCGGGCGGCCGCGTGGAAAGCTACGCGCGGAAGGTGGCCGCCGGGTCGGCGGGCCACCAGCAGGACAGGTGCGCGAGCATGTCGACCACCCTACGCGGCCCCCGCCGGGCGCGGAAGCCGTCCGAGGTACGCGTCGCGCCGCTCGCCAGCGATCGAGGCTTCGCCGGGCCGGTCGGCGGGTACCGTGACCGGCGATGAACATTCTCGCTCTCGACCTCGGCACCTCCTCGGTACGCGGGCTCGTGCTCGACGCCGACGCGGGTCCGCGGCCGGGTGCGCTGGCGCGGCGCAAGGTGCACGTGGACATCGGCGACCGCGGCTCGGGCACCCTCGACCCCGCGCAGTACCTGGCCTGCCTGGTGGAGTGCCTGGACGAGCTGGCCGCCGCCGGGCACCTGACCGACGTGCGCCTGGTCGCGGTCTCGGCGCAGTGGCACTCGGTGGTGCCGCTCGACGACGCGGGTGCGCCGCTCGGGCCGGTCCTGACCTGGCTGGACACCCGCGCCATGGCGCCCCCCGGCAACGCCGGCCCGGCCGATCCGGACGCCTACCACGAACGGACCGGTGGGTGGTGGCACCGCGGCTACTGGCCGCTCCGGCTGCCCTGGCTCCGGGCGCGGTGCGGCAGCCGGATCGCCCGGTTCGTCGGCCTGGCCGAGTACGTCCTCGGCCAGCTGCTCGACACCGCGCCGATGTCGGTCTCCATGGCCTCCGGCACGGGACTGCTCGACCTGCGCACGCTGACCTGGGACGCCGAGGCCTGCGAGCTGGCCGGGGTCCGCCCGGGCGAGCTGCCCGAGCTGGCGCCGACGGGGTGGAACGGGCGACTGCGCGCGGAGCACGCCCGTCGGTGGCCGCAGCTGGCCGGCGTGGCCTGGTCCGTCCCGGTCGGTGACGGGGCCGCCTCCAACGTGGGTTCCGGTTGTGTGGACGGGCGGCGCGCGGCGGTGACCGTGGGCACCTCCGCGGCGGTCCGGCTGCTGCATCGGCTGCCGGCCGGTGAGCCGCTGCCGCCGCTGCCCGAGGAACTCTGGCGCTACCGGGTCGACCACGAGTACGTGGTGACCGGGGCGGCCTACTCCTGCGGTGGCAACCTCTACACCTGGGCCAAGCGGGAGCTGCGGCTGCCCGACGGCCCGGAGCTGTCGGCCGCGCTGGCGCGGGTGCCGCCGGACGGCGGCGAGGTGACGACCGACCCCCGCCTGGGCGGCGACCGGCCACCCGGCTTCGCTCCGGCCGGTGCCGGCGAGCTGCGCGGGGTCGGCTTCGCCACCACCGGGGTGGAGATCCTGGCCGGACTGATGGCCGGCCTGTGCCGGATGGTCGCCGACGATCTGGCCGTGCTGGAGTCCACCGTCGAGACGCCGATGGAGGTGGTGCTGGGTGGGGGAGCGATGGCGGCCTCCGCCTGGTGGCGCTCGGCGTTCGCCACGGCGTTGGCGCCCCGCCCGGTGCGGCACCGTGCCGAGCCGGAGATCGGGGCGATCGGCGCGGCGCTGGTGGCGCTGGGCCGGGTGGCCGAGGCGGGGCGGCTGGCGATGACCGAGCCGCCCGAAGAGGGACGCGCTCCGGAGCGCTCCGGCGCCGCTTCCTGACCGGAGCGGTGGCACAGCCCGTTGACACAGCTCCCGGGCCTGGTTGGATGGACCCCGCTCCCTGACGCGGGGGAGGCGGGGGACCGAGGAGGCAGGTGTGGGCGCAGGTCCCGACCCGAGGCAGGGCGAGCAGGGTGGTCGGAGCCGGGGGGCCGTCCGGGTCGTACCCCACCGGCGGCGCTCGCCGTTCCGGCTGCGCGACTGGCGGATGCGCACCAAGCTCGCCACCGTGCTGGTCATCCCGTCGGTGGCCTTCCTGGTGCTGGCCGGCGTGCAGACCGCGGCGCTGGTCGGGCAGACCACCGCGCTGAGCGACTTCGCCCGGCAGGTCGGCATCGGCCGGCAGATCACAGGCGTGGTCGACCGGCTCCAGCAGGAGCGGGACCGCTCCGCGGGAGAGCTGGCCGAGCTGCGCCGGGCCGGGGGCGAGGCCGACCGGGACGCGGCTATCAGCGCGCTGCGGCCGTTGCAGGCGGCCACCGACCAGGCCGTCAGCGAGCTGCGCGGGGCCGCGCAGCCGCTGGCCGACGCCGACGCGTCCTGGCGGGTGGCGTACGGCGAGGCCCTGGAGGCGTACGACCAGGTGGTCTACATCCGGGCCGCGGTGCCGCCGGCGGTGCTCAACAGCGACACCATCCTGAGCAACTACCACCGGGCCATCGAGGCGCTGCTCAACCTGCTGGCGGAGCCCTCGCCGGGGGAGCAGCAGCCCGTGCTCACCGACGCCGTGCTGCGGTACGTGCAGCTCGCCCGGGTCAAGGAGCTGTCGTCGCGGATTCGCGGGCAGCTCTACGCCGCCGCCCGGGCCGGCCGCTACGACCTGGACGACCAGGTGACCCTCACCGACCTGCGGGCGCAGCAGCTGGCCGCGCTCGGCGCGTTCCGGGTCGCCGCCACCAACGATCAGATCCGGCTCTACGACCGGACCTCGGTCGATCCGGCGTTCGTCGCGGCGATGAGGCTGGAGGAGAAGAGCCTGCCCACCGGCGGCGCCCGCGCGGAGGTGCTGCCCGCGCCGCAGTGGTGGGCCGCCAGCGAGCAGCGCCAGGAGTTGCTGCGCCAGCTGGAGGCGCGGGTGCTGGACGACGCGGTGACCCGGGCCGACACGGTCAGCGGCGACCGGCTGCGCACCACCCTGCTGGTGGTCGGCGGCATCGTGGTGGTGCTCGGGCTCGCCGTGCTGCTCGCCCTGCTCATCGGCCGGTCCATCGCCAACTCCATGCAGCGCCTGCGCGGGCAGGCCCTGCGGATCGCCCAGGTCGAGCTGCCGGACGCGTTGGACCGGCTCCGCTCGGTGCAGGGCGGCGTGCCCACCATCGACGTGCCGCCCCCGGTCGTCCGTTCCTCCGACGAGATCGGCGAGCTGGCCGAGGCGTTCGTCGCGGTGCACCGCAGCGCGGTCAGCGTCGCGGTGGAGCAGGCGGAGACGCGGCGCACCGTCAACGCGATGTTCGTCAACCTGGCCCGACGCAGCCAGGTGCTGGTGGAGCGGCAGCTGGAGCTGCTCGACGACCTGGAACGGGAGGAGGCCGACCCGGACCAGCTGGAGAACCTGTTCAAGCTGGACCACCTGGCCGCCCGGATGCGCCGTAACGACGAGAGCCTGCTGGTGCTGGCCGGCACGGAGTCCACCCGACGGTGGAACCGCCCGGTCGGTCTCGGGGCGGTGCTGCTGGCCGCCAGCGCCGAGATCGAGCAGTACCAGCGGGTCCGCCGCGAGTCGGTGGCCGACCTGTACGTGGTCGGGCACGCCGTCGGCGAACTGGTGCACCTGCTGGCCGAGCTGCTGGAGAACGCCACCGCCTTCTCCCGGCCCGACACCGTGGTCCGGGTGGGCGCCCGGGCCGAGGGCGGCGGCGCGGTGGTGGAGATCGTCGACCAGGGGTTGGGGATGAGCCCGGCGGCGCTGGAACAGGCCAACATCGTGCTGGCCTCCCCGCCGGCCGCCGACGTGGCCGCCTCGGAGCGGATGGGCCTGTTCGTGGTCAGCCACCTCGCCGCCCGGCACGGCATCCGGGTCCGCCTCAGCGGCGGCGCCCAGGGCCTGCTCGCCCGGATCGAGCTGCCCGCCGCGCTGCTGGCCGCCGCGCCCCCCGCGGAGCTGGACGGGCCGGTCTCACCGCGGATGCTGACCACGGCGGTGGCCGGCGCGACCCGGCCCGGCGGGCCGCGACGGCCGGCCGGTGCGCCGGCGCCGACGGAGCTGCCGGTGGCCGGCCGTCGTCCCGACCCGGCTCCGGTGGTGCCCGTGCAGGGGCGGCCGGTGCCGGGCCGCGCCGAGGACGTGCTGTCGCCGGCCGCGGGCGCCCCGGCGGCCGGCGGCGGCTGGTGGTCCCGCCAGGGGCCCGCGCCGTCCGCCGCGGTGCCGGCCGGTGATGTGACGCCCGCGCCGCCCGCGACGCCTGTCATCGGGGGCACCAACGAACGGGGCCTGCCGGTGCGGGTGCCGATGGCTCAGCTCTCCGCGGTCACCGAGCCGGCCCGTCCGGAGGTTGCGCCCACACGGGACGACCCGGACCCGGAGGCGGTCGGTGGCATGCTCTCGCGGCTGTACAGCGGGGTCCGCCGGGCCGAAACCGAGGAGACCCGGGAGATAATCTTGCCGCCGTCGGGTGGGCACAGCGAAGGGGGACGACAGTGACGACGACCTTGAGCCAGGAGGCGCGGGACCTCAGCTGGCTGGTCAACGCGTTCGCGGAGCGGGTGCCGGGGGTGGCCCACGCCGTGGTGGTCTCCTCCGACGGGCTGCTGGTCGCGATCTCGGCGCACCTGCCCCGCGACCACGCCGACAAGCTCGCCGCGGTGACCTCCGGCCTGATGAGCATCACCGCGGGAGCGGCCCAGATGTTCGACGGCGACATCGTCAAGCAGACGGTCGTCGAGATGGGGCGCGGCTACTTCCTGGTGATGCAGATCCGCGACGGCTCGATCCTCGCCACGCTGGCCGCCTCCGACGCCGACATCGGCGTGGTCGGCTACGAGATGGCCCGGCTCGCCAAGCAGGCCGGGGAGATGCTCACCCCGGCGCTGCGCGCCGAGTTGCAGCAGGCGCTGCCCCGCTGACGACGACCGCTCCCGCCGTCCTCGGCGGGCCGGTCCCGCCCGCCCCGGCGGGCCGGACCACCGGACCGCCCCCACGCGGTCCGGTGCGCCGGTCCCGGCCGGCGGGTGGCTCAGAGGCCGTTGTCGCTGATCACCTGCCGGTACCAGTGGGCGCTGCGCTTGGGGATGCGGCGCTGGGTGGCGTAGTCCACGTAGACCAGTCCCCAGCGCTGGTCGTAGCCCTCGGCCCACTCGAAGTTGTCCAGCAGCGACCAGACGTGGTAGCTCTCCAGCGGCACGCCGGCGGCGACCGCGCGGTGCGCGGCGGCGAAGTGGTCCCGCAGGAAGGCGATCCGGCCGGCGTCGTCGACGGTGCCGTCGGCGCCCAGGACGTCCGGGCAGGGCAGGCCGTTCTCGGTGACGGTGATCGGGACAGGGCCGTAGTCACGGGTGACCCGGGTCAGGATGTCGTACATCCCCTCGGGGTAGATCTGCTGCCACTCCGCCTCCGAGGTGGCCCAGCGCTGCACGGTGCCGCCGTCGGCGGTGACGTAGATCGGGGTGTAGTACTGCACGGCCAGCAGGTCGACCGGGCTGGAAATGATCTCCAGGTCGCCGTCGGCGATGCCCCGGACCAGCCGGCTGTCCCCGCCGAGGTCGGCCAGCACGTCGGCCGGGTACGCGCCGGTGAGCACGGAGTCCAGGTACAGCCGGTTCTCGTAGCCGTCGTAGAGCCGGGTCGCGGCCGCCGCGGCCGGGGTGTCGTCGGCCGGGTAGCACGGGTGCAGGTTGAACGCGGGCCCGATGCGTGCGGTGGAGCCGGTGGCGCGCAGGGCGCGCACCGCCAGCCCGTGCGCGAGCTGGAGGTGGTGGGCGACCAGGTACGCGGCGTCCGGATCCCGCCGGCCCGGGGCGTGGTGGCCCCAGAGGTAGCCGTTCTGCACCACGGTCTTCGGCTCGTTGACGGTCAGCCACACCGGCACCTGGTCACCCAGGCCCCGGAACACGGCGTCGGCGTAGTCGGCGAAGCGGTACGCGGTGTCCCGGTTCTCCCAGCCGCCGGCGTCCTGCAACGCCTGGGGCAGGTCCCAGTGGAAGAGGGTGACCATGGGCGCGATGCCGCGCTCGTGCAGGCCGTCGACGAGCCGGCGGTAGAAGTCGAGGCCGCGCTGGTTGGGTCGGCCGGTGCCGTCGGCCTGGATGCGGGGCCAGGAGACGGAGAACCGGTAGCTGCGCAGGCCGAGGTCGCGCATCAGGTCCAGGTCCTCGGACCAGCGGTGGTAGTGGTCCGCGGCCACGTCGCCGGTGTCGCCGTTGCGGGTCCGCCCCGGAGTACGGCTGAAGGTGTCCCAGATCGACTCGCCGCGCCCGTCCTCCTTGGCGGCGCCCTCGATCTGGTAGGCCGAGGTGGCCGCGCCCCAGCCGAAGTCGCGTGGGAAGCGCAGGGTGCCCGCGCCGGGGGTGGCGGTCGGGTTCCTGTCCGGCGGGGTGTCGCAGCCGGCCGTCACGGCGGCGGTCGCGGCGGCCGCGCCGGCCACGGCGGCCCCGACCGGGGAGAGCCCGGCGGTGGCGGAGAGCGCGGCGCGGTGCAGCAGTCGCCGTCGGGTGAGCATCGACATCGGTGTTTCTCCTCAGGGTGCGGGCCACCCCGACGGCCGGGAGCGCTCCCAGCACCGGCATGCGGCGTTCCGGCCGCCTCGGGGGCGGACCGCCAGCCTAGAGGGCCGCGCGGAGGCGGCCGGGATGGGGGAAGTGAGATGTGACGGGCGCCGTCGGTCGTCCGACGCGCCGGGCGGGGCGCAGATAGCGAGCGAGGCCGATCGGGCGGCGTACGCGCCTGTCCCGTCGGCCTCTTTTCCCGTCGACTACCGGGGTTTAGTGTGGGGACGGGGGAGGGCAACCCCCGTCCCCACCTTGGTGCACACACGCACGAGTCGAATTGGCGTCCGCCGTGCGTGTCGCGCGGGAGCCGGGCCACGCGAGTGGCTCTGGTTCCACCTCCCTCCGTCACTGGCGGGTGTCGGCTGGCGACGGTGTCCGGGCTGGCCCGTCGTCAGCCTCTTGGCTTGCGCCGCGGCCGGGCGACCACGGTCGTCGAACAATTGCATCCCCGTCGATGGAAGCGCTCCCATCGACGATGCAGCGACTGTAACGCCCGTCACGGGTTTGTGAAAGCCCCAAAACGAGATCGAAACATCGATCGCCGTCCCACCTGCGTGTTGTCGTGGGAGCGCTTCCATGGCAGACTGTCGAATCGACGCAACGGAGCCAGCTCGCGTGAGCGTGGGTCGCCGAGGGCATCCGGATCTCCGGACGGCACCCCGAGGAACCGCCGCCGCCCCAGGGGGGCAGACCGGCGCAGTTCCGCACCGACCACCTTCCCCGGGCGCCTCCGTCCCCCCGCGTTCCCTGCTCGCGTGGAGGCGCCTCGCCGGCGGCCCCGTCAGGCTCCGGCCCTCCTCCAAGGAGACACCGCGCACATGAGACTCTGGGCAAGACGTCGCCGGACGGCGATGTTCGCCGCCACCGCGCTGGCCATCGGCGGGGTGACCCTGCCGGCCGGCGCCGCGCAGGCCGCCCCCGCCTGCGACGTGGTCTACGCGACCAACGACTGGAACACCGGCTTCACCGCCAACGTCACCGTCAAAAACCTGGGCGACGCGCTCACCGGCTGGACGCTCAAGTTCTCCTTCCCGAACAGCTCCCAGCGCGTCACCCAGGGCTGGTCGGCGAAATGGAGCCAGACCGGCAGCGAGGTCACCTCGACCAACGAGTCGTGGAACGGCAACCTCGGCACCGGCGCGTCGACCACCATCGGGTTCAACGGCGCGTACTCCGGCAGCAACCCGAAGCCCACCGCCTTCACCCTCAACGGGATCGCCTGCAACGGCACCCCGGCCAACCAGCCGCCGACGGTGTCGCTGGGGCTGCCGACCGGGCCGTTCGAGGCGCCGGCCGACGTACCGCTCACCGCCACCGCCAGCGACCCGGACGGGACGATCGCCAAGGTTGAGTTCTACCGCAACGGCCTGCTGGTCAACACCGACACCACCGCCCCGTACGGCTACACGCTGGAGGACCTGCCGGCCGGCAGTTACACCGCGCAGGCCAAGGCGTACGACAACGCCAACGGCGTCGCGGTGGCGGAGAAGGCGTTCACCGTCAACCCCGCCTCCGGTCCGGTGCTGGTGGCCACCCCGTCGGCGGTCAGCGTGACCGAGGGCGGCACCGGCACGGTCAACCTGAAGCTCAGCGCCGCGCCCAGCGCCAACGTGCCGGTGACCCTCACCCGCACCGGCGACACCGACGTCACGGTGACCCCGGCGACCGTCACGCTCACCCCGGCCAACTGGAACACCGGGGTGACGGCCACCGTCGCCGCGGCCGAGGACGCGGACACCCTGGGCGGCACCGCCACCGTCACGGCCTCGGCCACCGGCTTCGCGCCGCTGGCGATCGCCGTCACGGAGATCGACAACGACACCCCGGGCGGCGACAACGCCTACATCAAGCGGTTCCTCGACCAGTACGGCAAGATCAAGAACTCCGGGTACTTCAGCCCGGAGAACGTGCCGTACCACTCGGTGGAGACGCTGATCGTCGAGGCGCCCGACCACGGCCACGAGACCACCTCGGAGGCGTTCAGCTTCTGGCTCTGGCTGGAGGCGCAGTACGGCCGGGTCACCCAGAACTGGGCCCCGTTCAACAACGCCTGGACCGTCATGGAGAAATATATAATTCCGAATCATTCGGACCAGCCCACCGCCGGCGCGGCGGGCACCGCCCAGTACGCCGCCGAGTACAACCTGCCCAACCAGTACCCGTCGCAGCTGCAGCCCTCCGTCGCGGTCGGCCAGGACCCGCTCCGCTCGGAACTGCAGAGCACCCACGGCACCGGTGACATCTACGGCATGCACTGGCTGCTGGACGTCGACAACACCTACGGCTTCGGCCGCTGCGGCGACGGCACCACCCGGCCGGCGTACATCAACACCTTCCAGCGGGGCACCCAGGAGTCGGTGTGGGAGACCATTCCGCAGCCCTCCTGCGACACCTTCGCCCACGGCGGGCAGTACGGCTACCTGGACCTGTTCGTCAAGGAGGGCAGCGCCCCCGCGAAGCAGTGGAAGTACACCAACGCCCCGGACGCCGACGCCCGCGCCGTGCAGGCCGCGTACTGGGCGCTGACCTGGGCCAAGGCCCAGGGCCGGGAGGCCGACGTCGCGGCCACCGTGGCGAAGGCCGCCAAAATGGGTGACTACCTGCGCTACGCGATGTTCGACAAGTACTTCAAGAAGATCGGCAACTGCGTCGGGGCCAGCACCTGCCCGGCCGGTAGCGGCCGGGACTCGGCGCACTACCTGATGTCCTGGTACTACGCCTGGGGCGGCGCGTACGACCCCAGCCAGAACTGGTCCTGGCGGATCGGCTCCAGCCACAACCACTTCGGCTACCAGAACCCGTTCGCGGCCTGGGCGCTGACCAACGTGGCGGAGCTGAAGCCCAAGTCGCCGACCGCGGTCGCCGACTGGCAGAAGAGCTTCGACCGGCAGTTGGAGTTCTACACCTGGCTCCAGTCCGCCGAGGGTGGCATCGCCGGTGGCGCGACCAACAGCTGGGACGGCAGCTACGCCCAGCCGCCGGCCGGCACCGCCACCTTCTACGGCATGTACTACGACGTCGACCCGGTTTACAACGACCCGCCGTCCAACCAGTGGTTCGGCATGCAGGCCTGGTCGATGCAGCGGATCGCCGAGCTGTACCTGCAGACCGGCAACGCCAAGGCCAAGGCGCTGCTGGACAAGTGGGTCCCGTGGGCCATCGCCAACACCACGGTGGGCACCAACTGGTCGATCCCGTCCGACATGAAGTGGACCGGCCAGCCCAACAACTGGGACCCGGCCAACCCGCAGGCGAACACCAACCTGCACGTCGAGGTGACGGTGAAGGGCCAGGACGTCGGCGTCGCCGCCGCCTACGCCCGCACCCTGATCGCGTACGCGGCGAAGTCGGGCAACGTGTCGGCCAAGAACACCGCCAAGGGGCTGCTGGACGCCCTCCACGCGGCCAGCGACGCCAAGGGCGTCTCCACCACCGAGAAGCGCGGCGACTACCGGCGCTTCGACGACGTCTACACCGCCGCCGACGGACAGGGCCTCTACGTCCCGTCCGGCTGGACCGGGAAGATGCCCAACGGCGACGCCATCGCCGCCGGCAAGAGCTTCCTGGACATCCGGTCGTTCTACAAGAACGACCCCGACTGGCCGAAGGTGCAGGCCTACCTCAACGGTGGCGCCGAGCCGGCCTTCAACTACCACCGGTTCTGGGCCCAGGCCGACGTCGCCATGGCGTACGCCGACTACGGCAACCTGTTCCCGAACGGGTGAGGTGACCCTCCCGGGTGGGTGGCGCGGCGCCACCCACCCGGGGGCCGACCGGGCCCGGGGGAGCGGACCGCCCGGTCGGCGGGCGGCCCGACTCCCACGGTCGGGCCGGGGGTGGGTCGACGGTTCGGTCGACGCAGCGGATCGGGCGACCCACCCCACCGCCCGCCGCGGCGTGCGTCGGGGAAAAGCCGCGAAAAAAGAGGGCGTCGCGGGATCACACGACGCCGTGCGACGGAGTACCGTGTTTCTCGGAGAGGCCGCTCCCCCCGTGGCGGCCTCTCCCTTAATTTTCCCCGGTTCAGCTTCCGTCCGGGGTGATCGGGTGCCGCAGCCCCGGGTGGCCGGCCGGCAGCGACCGCCGGATGAGCACCCAGCTCACCGTCAGCGCCGCCGCCACCAGCGGCCAGGTCAGCGCCGCCCGGGCCACCGTCAGCGCGACCACCTGACCGCCGAGGTACAACGGCAGGAACACCGCCACCCGCAACGCGTACGTCGCCGCCCAGACCCAGCTGCCCCGCGAGTACGCCCGCAGCAGCGCCCGGTCCCGCCGCCACCGGTCCCGCTGCCGCAGCGCCACCCCGACCACCACCCCGAGCAGCGGCCAGCGCACCACGATGCTGACCACCCAGACCAGCGCGCTGGCCGCGTTGGAGAAGAGCTGCACCAGGAAGAAGTCGGCCGCCCGTCCGGTGTAGAGCGCGATCAACGCGGCGACGCAGACGGCGAGCAGCCCGACCAGCACCGACCTGGGCCGGTCGCCCCGGCGCAGCCGCCACCCGGCCACCGCCGTGCCGACCAGCACGGCCGCCGCCACCCCGCCGGCGATGGACCGCCCGGTCAGCAGCCAGCCGAGGGTGAACGCCACCGGCGGCAGGGTCGCGTCCACCGCACCGCGCCGCCCGCCCAGCAGGTCCGCCAGCGACTCCGGCCGCTCCGCGACCGCCGGCTCCCGTTCCGCCGTACCGCCCACCGTCACCTCCCGTGGTCCGGCCCCAACCTAGCCGGGACGCACCGGTGTCCCGCCGAGCGACCTGCCGGGAGTGCCGCTACGGTGTGCGGGTGCGCGCGACGGCAAGGGGTTGGACCGCGGTCTGGTTGGTCGTACTGGCTCTGGTCCAGGCGGCCGCTCTCATGGTGCTGTGGCGCTTCGCCGTGCACACCGGGACCGGCCAGTGGCTGGACACGGTCGCGTTGACCGGCAACCAGATCGGCCAGGACCGCATCGATGGGCCGGTCAACCGGATCCTCAACGCGATGTCGGTGGTGTCGCTGCTCGCCGCCACCGCCGTGATCGGCTTCATCGCGCTGATCCGTGGCCGCAAGGCGCTCGCCGTCGCGGCCACCCTGCTGATCGCGGGCGCGAACGTCAGCACCCAACTGCTCAAGTACGTCCTCGACCGGCCGGCGCTGGGCATCGACCCGGAACGGGACGCCGCCGGCAACAGCCTGCCCAGCGGGCACGCCACCATCGCCGCCTCGGTGGCGCTGGCGCTGATCCTGGTGCTGCCGCCCAAGGCGCGCCCGCTCGCGGCGTTCCTCGGCGTCGCGTACGCCGCCATCGCCGGCGTGGCCACCCTCTCCGCCGGCTGGCACCGGCCCAGCGACGCCGTGGCGGCGTTCCTCGTGGTCGGCGTCTGGGCCGCGCTGGCCGGGCTGTTCCTGCTGGTCTTCCAACGCGAGCAGGCGCAGGTCTCCGCCGAGGACGCCCACCGGCTCGCCGCGGCCCTGCTCGGGCTGGGCGGCCTGGCGGCCGTCGTCGCCAGCGGCCTGGCCCTGTCCTGGCTGCTCGACCAGCAGCAGGTGCCGGCCGACGAGCTGAGCCGCCGCCCGCTCTTCATCGGGTACGCGGGCAGCGCCGCCGGCATCGCCGGCACGATGGCGGTGGCGGCCGCGCTGGTGCTGCTCCCGATGCACCGCCTGGTGCCCCGCTACAAGGGCTGATCAGCGCCGGTACGTCCCGACCATGGTGCCGCTGGCCAGCTCCCGGCCGGCCAGTGCCGCGTGCACGTCGGCGGCCTGCGGGGCGCCGGCCAGGTCGACGGGGCGTTCCAGGGCGTACAGCCGGAAGAAGTAGCGGTGTGCCTCGTCGGCCTGCGGCGGGTGCGGCCCACCCCACCCGGTGGTGCCGAAGCCGTTGGGCCACTCCCGGCCGCCCTCGGGGACCATGCCCTCCCCGACCCCGCCGGACGTCGGGGAGATCCCGGTGACCAGCCAGTGCAGGAACGGACTCCGCCCGGCGTCCGGGTCCTCGACCAGCAGCAGCAGCTCGGTCGCGGATTCCGGCACGTCGGACCACTGCAACGGCGGTGACGCGTTCCCACCGTCTCGCGAGAACCGCCCCGGCAACTGGTCGTGGTCGTTGAACGCGGTGCTACGCAGCATGATGCCGGCCATCTGTCGCCCGCCCCCTCTCGTCGGCCCGGCGCGTACCCGCGACCGGCCGGCCGAAACCGACGTGGCAGGTTCAGCAACTGTTGGCAGGGTTAGTCTGCTTTAGCGCTCAGCAGTGGGCTATAATGGCGGTGTGAACTTGAAGGAGTGGGCGGCGGCGACCGGAATCTCGTACGCGACCGCGCGTCGGCGCTACGAGACCGGCACGTTGCCCGTTCCCACGTACCGGCTCGGCCGCCTGATCATGGTTGGGGAGCCTGTCACGTCCGCGGCCACCGGAGCTGGGCAGGTCGTGGTGTATGCCTGCGTCTCGTCCGCCGACCAGCGCGGCGACCTGGACCGGCAGGTGGCCCGGGTCGCAGCGTGGGCGACCGGGCGGCAGCTTGCAGTGTCCCGTGTGGTGACCGAGGTCGGCTCGGACCTCAACGGGCACCGCAAGAAGTTCCTCGCGCTGCTGTGCGACCCGGCCGTGCAGACGATCGTGGTCGAGCACCGCGATCGGTTCGCCCGCTTCGGGGCCGAGTATGTTGAGGCAGCGCTTGTCGGTCATGGCCGGCGCCTGTTGGTCGTGGACCCGGCCGAGGTGGACGACGACCTGGTGCGCGACGTGACGGAGATCCTGACATCGTTGTGCGCCCGCCTTTACGGCCGCCGCGCCGCCGCGAACCGTGCCCGCCGGGCAGTCGAAGCCGCCACAGGGGACGACCCGGGGTGAAGACGATCCAGGCATACCGGTTCGCGCTCGACCTCACGCCCGGCCAGGAACGTGCCGTCCTGGCGCACGCCGGGGCGGCACGTGTCGCCCACAACTGGGCACTGGCACGGGTCAAGGCCGTGATGGATCAGCGGGCGGCCGAGCGTTCCTACGGGATCTCGGATGATGATCTGATCCCCGCCGTGTCGTGGTCGCTGCCCGCGTTGCGTAAGGCGTGGAACGCAGCCAAGTCCGAGGTGGCGCCGTGGTGGGCCGAGTGCTCGAAGGAGGCGTTCAACACTGGCCTGGACGCCCTTGCCGCGGGTTGAAGAACTGGTCCGACTCCCGCTCGGGTAAGCGGGCCGGGAAGCCGGTCGGGTTCCCCCGGTTCAAGTCGCGCCGCAGGTCGACGCCGTCTGTGCGGTTTACCACTGGCGCGATCCGGGTCGAGCCGGGCCGCAAGCACGTCGTGTTGCCCCGGCTGGGCCGGTTGAAGCTGCACGAGTCGGCCCGCAAGCTCGCGCGCCGTCTCGACACGGGCACTGCCCGGATCATGTCCGCCACTGTGCGGCGCGACGGCGGACGCTGGCACGTCGCATTCACGGTGGAGATAGAGCGAGCGCAACGCCGCCCGGCCCGGCCCGGGTCGGTGGTGGGTGTGGACGTCGGCGTCAAGCACCTCGCCGTCCTGTCCACCGGGCAGCTCGAACCGAACCCCCGACACCTCGACCAGGCGCAGCGCAGGCTGCGTGCGCTCGGCCGGAGCGTGTCGCGCAAGGTTGGTCCGCACCGGCGCACCGGGCGCCGGCCGTCGAACCGGTGGCAGCGCGGCCAAGCCCGGCTCGGCCGGGCTCACGCCCGGGTGGCGAACCTACGCCGCGACGGCTTGCACAAGCTCACCACCCGGCTAGCTCGCGAGCACGGCACGATCGTGGTCGAAGACCTCAATGTCATAGGCATGCTCGCCAACCGGCGCCTGGCCCGACGCATCGCCGACGCCGGATTCGCCGAGCTGCGCCGGCAACTGACGTACAAGACCCAGTGGAACGGTGGCCGACTGATCGTGGCCGACCGCTGGTATCCGTCCTCCAAGACCTGCTCGGGCTGCGGCGCGGTGAAAACCAAGCTGGCCCTGTCCGAGCGTGAGTACGAGTGTGAGGTGTGCGGCCTGGTCCTCGACCGGGACCACAACGCCGCCCTGAACCTGGCCGCTCTGGCGGCTGAGTTCGACACCGCCGGGAGTGGCCCGGTGGCTGGACGTGGAGCCGACCGTAAGACCCGCTCTGGCGGGCCGGTGGCTGTGAAGCGTCAACCCGGCACCGCGACCGCGGGTCAGACCGGGACCGCCCTACCGCAAGGTAGGACTGCCGATCACGTGCGCGCTAGAGCGCACTGAAAGGTAACGGTACGAGCACGACGACGGCGCGCGCGGGAAAGGACCGGCCCGGTGCAGACGGTACGAACGGCGTTCCGGGACGAGTGCGCCCGGCTCGACGGGGTGCTGCGCACCCTGACCGAGGCGGACCTGGACCGCCCGACCCCCTGCCCACCCTGGGCCGTCCGCGACCTCGTCGCCCACGTCAGCACCGGCGCCGGCCGCCTGGTCGACATGCTCGCCGCGCCGGCCCCGCCCCGGGCGGAGGTGGACGCCGCCAGCTACTTCGGCGCGGCGAAGTTCACCCCGGAGGTCGACGCCGCGCGGGTCGACAGCGCCCGCCGGGAGGCCCGTCGACCGGCCGACGCGGCGGCGACGGCCGGGGCCTTCACCGCCGCCTGGCGGGGCACCGACTCCGCCGTCGCAGCGCAGCCCGCCGACCGGGTGGTCCGCACCCGGCACGGCGACGCGATGACCCTGTCCGACTTCCTGGTCACCCGGGTGGTGGAGGTCGGCGTGCACGGCCTCGACCTGGCCCGGGCGCTGGACCGGCGGCCGTGGCTGACCCCGACCGCCGCCCGGGTGGTCGCCGACCTGCTCACCGGCGGCCGGCCCGTGCCGGCGCGGCTGGGCTGGGACCCACTCACCCTGATCCGCAAGACCACCGGGCGGCTGGCGCTCACAGAGGCCGAGCGCGCCGAGATCGCGGCGGCGGATTTCCGCTGGCTCTCCTTCGCCGGCTGACCCGTCCGCCGGCCGGCCGGGTCGCCGGCTCCGCGGCAGGCTCGCGCCCAGGGCGGTCGGTCGCCGCGCCGGCAGGGCAGGTGGGTCGCCTGCCGGGCAGAGGAGCGGGTCGCCGTGCCCGGCAGGGCAGCGGCGTGCCGGGCAGGGCAGCGGGTCGCCGTGGACCGGTCAGTCGCCGATGCGGGGCGCGGGGACCGCGGCGACCGTGCGGCGCAGATGCGCCAGGACGATCGGGTCGATGTGCCCCGGCACCAGCCGTTCCTCGAGGTTCTCCCAGCCCGCCCAGGAAGCGAGCGCCTCCTCCAGCGCGACCGTGGCGGGCGCCGCGGCGCCCACCGGGTGGACGGCGGCCGTCAGCCCGGCGCCGCCGACCGGGTGGCCGGCGGCGGCCAGCAGACCGGCCACCTCGTCGGCGAGCGGGCCGGCCAGCTCCAGCAGGGTGGCCGGGTCGGGCTTGCCGAAGAGCATGGTGTGGATGTCGAGCAGCCGGTGCAGCTCCCCGACCGGGTCGAGGTGGTCGTCCACCCGCAGGTCGACCAGGTTGTCACCGGTGCCCGCGTACCCACCGCCGCGCTCGACCACCAGGAGGGCCGCGCTCTGGCGACCGCGCCGGTCGCCCCCGGCCTGCTCACCGGCGCGCAGGGCGGCGAGCAGGCGCTGCGGGAACGGCAGCGCCTCCCCGGCCAGCCAACCGTCGCGCACCGCCTCGACGACCTGCGGGCCGGCCAGGATGTTGCCCTGGGCCGCCCAGCCGTCGCCGGCCAGGCCACCGGCCCAGCCGCCGCAGCGCGGGCCGGTCCAGGTGGCGCCGGGGCCGGTGGCGCCGACCACACCGAGCTGCCGGTCGTCCCGGCCCGGATCGGCGGCGACCAGTTGGGCGATCACGTCGGCGGCGGGGGCGCCCGCGCGCAGCAGCGCCAGCCCGTTCGGCCGGTAGGAGAGGTTGGCGTGGGCCTGGCTGGCGACCGCGCCCACCTCGGCCTCGGCCCCTGGCACCAGGGCGCCGGCGGCGAGGAACCTGCTGGCCACGGCGACGCCGTGCAGGCGGCCGTCGGCGGACCGGGCGACGAGGGAGAAGGTCACCGGTGAAGGTTAGCGTCGCCGTGGGGCACCGGGAGTCCCCGCCGAACGCGACGCGCTGGCGCCCGGGACCGGAGTGGCCCACAACACCGACCGGCGATGGCTCACGCCACCGACCGCAGTGGCCCACACCACCTTCTGGCCATTGGCCCGGTCCGACCGGGATGGCCCGGGCCGGTAGAGCAGATCTCGTGCGGGCACCGCCGTCCGTCCCGGCGGGCGCGCGGAACGCGTCGAGTGCCGCGGTGTTCCCGGCTCTTGTTCCCGGGCGGGCGAGCGGGCACGATCGACCGGATGACGAACCGATGGGGCATGACGGTGCCGCTGGGCGGCGTCCCCCTCGCCGACCACGCCGCGGTCTACGCGGCCCTCGACCGGGCCGGGTTCACCGACGTCTGGTCCTCGGAGGTCAACGGCGCCGACGCGTTCACCCCGCTCGCCCTCGCCGCCGCCTGGCAGCCGCGGCTGCGCCTCGGCACCGCGATCGCCCCGGTCTTCACCCGGGGGCCGGGGCTGCTGGCGATGAGCGCCGCCGCGCTCGCCGAGGCCGCCCCGGGGCGCTTCGCGCTCGGCATCGGCGCCTCCTCGCCGGTGCTGGTCGACGACTGGAACGCGATCCCGTTCACCGAGCCGTTCCGGCGTACCCGGGACGTGCTGCGCTTCCTCAGGACGGCGCTGCGCGGGGAGACGGTGGACGGAGCGTTCGACACCTTCGCCGTCCGCCGGTTCACCCTCGAACGCCCACCGGCGGTGCCGCCGCCGGTGCTGCTGGCCGCGCTGCGCCCCGGGATGCTCCGGCTGGCCGCCGCGGAGGCCGACGGGGTGATCCTCAACTGGCTCGCCGCCGACGACGTGCCGAAGACCCTCGCCGAGCTGGGCGGACGCGGCCCCGGCTTCGAGGTGGTCGCCCGGATCTTCGTCTGCCCCACCGAGGACGCCGGCTACGCCCGCGCCCTCGGCCGGCGGTTGATCACCAGCTACCTGACCGTGCCGGCGTACGCCGAGTTCCACCGCTGGCTGGGCCGGGAGAGCGCGCTGGGCCCGATGTGGACGGCCTGGGCCGCCGGGGACCGGCGGGGCGCCGGCGCGGCCGTCCCCGACGAGGTGGTCGACGCGCTGGTGCTGCACGGCTCGCCCGAGCGGTGCCGCGCCGAGGTGCGCCGCTACGCCGAGGCGGGGGTGGACGTGCCGGTGCTCGCGCTGCTGCCCACCCCGGAGCTGACGTCCGGCGGCGCCGCCGCGCTGGGCGACCTGATCGCCCGGCTCGGGCCGGCGGGGGAGGAGCGGGCGTGAACCTGACCGACCGGGTGGCGGTGATCACCGGAGCGGCCGGCGGCATCGGTTCGGCGCTGGCGCGCCGGTTCGCCGCCGAGGGCGCGGCGGCGCTGGTGCTGGCCGACCTGGACGCCACCGCCACCGGCGCGGTGGCCGAGCGCGTCGGCCCGATCGCCCGGGCCGTCGCCGTGGACGTCACCGACGAGGACCAGGTCCGCGAGCTGGTCGCCGACACCGAGCGACGGTACGGCCGGATCGACCTGTTCTGCGCCAACGCGGGCGTGGCCACCGGCGGGGGCGTGGCGGCGGCCGACGCGGACTGGGACCGGTCCTGGCGGGTCAACGTGCTGTCCCACGTGTACGCCGCCCGCGCGGTGCTGCCGGCGATGCTGGCCCGGGGCGAGGGCTACCTGCTGCACACCTGCTCGGCGGCCGGGGTGCTGACCGCCGTGGGCGACGCCCCGTACACCGCCACCAAGCACGCGGCCGTCGGGTTCGCCGAGTGGCTGGCGATCACCTACCGCGACCAGGGCATCCGGGTCAGCGCGCTCTGCCCACAGGGAGTGGACACGCCGATGCTCGCCGACGGGCTGGCCGCCGGCCACCTCGGCGCCCGGGTGATCGCGGCCTCCGGCGCGGTGCTCACCCCCGATCAGGTGGCCGACGCGGCCATCGCCGGGCTGGCCGAGGAGCGCTTCCTGATCCTGCCGCACCCCGAGGTCGCCGCGTACGCCCTGCGCCGCGCCCAGGACCCCGACGGCTGGCAGGCCGGCCTCCGCAAACTCGTCCGCCGCCTCCGCGCCTGACAGTCCCGTCGCCCCATTCCACGGGCTCGCTCGGTGATCAAGAAGTTTCCGTCTCGGCGGGCCGGTTTCCCGACGCAGACGTCTTGATCACCGCGGCCGGAGCCCGCGCTGGCCGTGCCCGGCTCGCCCCTGGGGGCGGGGGCGTTGGGTGGGGTCAGACATCCCAGGAGCTTGGATGTCAAGCAGCGGCGGGTTGGGTTCGGTGTGACCAGGCGGTTGTCTGGTCGTAGCGGGTGGCGGTCTTGAGGCAGCCGTGGAGGATGCCGACGAGGCGGTTGCCGATCTGCCGTAGTGCAGCGTTGTGTCCGATTTCGCGGGCGCGGAGTTCGTCGTAGTAG